>NZ_JAAGPS010000030.1:0-57621 GCF_017105025.1 Paraburkholderia sp. Ac-20336
CCCGCCGCCGAAGACGCGGCCACCGCGCGCCCGGCCGGCGCGCCGCCGCCAGGGTTCGGCGCGGCACCCGATTTCAGCGCGACCAATCCGCCGCCGCCCAATGCATTCCCGCCGTCGCCGCCGCGCTATCTGCGGCAGAGCGATTCGGCGTGGAGCGTGTTCGGCCGCATCATCGCGGCGCGCGCGCGGCAACTGTTCGATCGCGCGGGCCAGCGGATCACGCAGCGCACGCTGCGCATCGGCGTGTCGGCGCGCATCTTCCATCCGGAGCCGGGTGCGAAGGGGCTGCGCGGCAAGACCTTGCAGTATCTCGAGGAATCGATCGCGCACTGGGTCATGTCGCGCGACGTGATCGTGTTCATGATTCCGACGGTCGGTCATCAGGGCATGCTGCACCCGAGCAACATCCGCTTGCGCGACTACGCCAAGCATCTCGACGGCCTGCTGCTGCAAGGCGGCGCCGACGTCTCGCCGCAGACCTATGCGGAAACGGCAATCAGTCACGAGTGGCCCGGCGACCGCGTGCGCGACATGTACGAACTCGAACTGCTACACGAGTTCGTCGAGTCGGGCAAGCCGGTGCTCGGCGTCTGCCGCGGCTGTCAGCTGATCAACGTCGCGTTCGGCGGCACCTTGTATCAGGACATCGCGACCGACGTGCCGACCGCCGGCGCGCACGTCAACGAAAACTACGATCAGCACCGCCACGGCGTCCATTTTCCGGACGGCTCGACATTGCTCAACATGTTCCCGGGACGGCGCGACGCGATCGTCAACTCGATCCACCACCAGGCGGTGAAGACGCTCGGCCGCGATCTCAATATCGAGGCGGTGTCGGCGTCGGACGGCATCATCGAGGCCGTGCGCTACCGGCGCGCGCCGTTCGTGATGGGCGTGCAGTGGCATCCGGAGTTTCATCGCGCGGGCGGCCCGGAACTGCTCGATTGCACGCCGTTGCTCGATACGTTCCTGCGCGTGGCGCGGGAGACGCGGTTCTAGCCGGGTTTTCCGCCTGCGTGCGAGGGGTGGCGCGCTCTGCGTTTCTCGTCGCCGGTTTGTTCGACGCGCTGTCGCGCTATGCGGCGGCGCGTTTTTTCTTCTGACGCTCCTGGTGTCGTACCGTTGCGGTCTGTGTTGCCGCTGTGCCGATGGTTTGCGTGTTGGCATGGGCGGCCGGCGTGCGTTCGCGCTTGCCGGTTTTTATCTGGATAGTCAGGAATCCACGGTGTTGCCTGGTCGCTGGCAAGGTGCGATGGCGGTTTCGTGACCGTGCGAATCTTGCTTGAATCTTTGCTGATCGACGTATCTCGATTTCCACCCTATTTGAGATAGCGCGAGACAGCGGCGCGGTACTTCGCCTTGTCGCGAATCCGCGCGATAATCACCGGCTATTCTGGATTGGCGTGGAGCAGGCAGTATGAGGTTTTCCCTGGTAATTCGACGCGCGTTGCTGCTCGCGGGCGCGTATGCGTTCTGGCATGCCGGTGCCGTGCAGGCGGGGCAGGACGGCGGCACCGCACCGGTGGCCGGCACGCGGCCGGCCGTGAGCGAACTGACGCCGCAACCCGGCGATGCCGCGTCTGCAAGTGCGGCAAGTGCGCCCACGGCTGCGGATGCCTCGGCGCCAGCGGGCAGTGCGCGAGGCGACGTCGCCGAGCTGATGCAATTGGTACACGACTCGAACCTGAGCGAGTTGCGCACCACGTACAACGGCAGCTACGGCGCAAGCCTGCTTTTCTATCCGGCGCGGATGACGTATTACGTCGCGCTGTTTCAGGACAAGCATTTCTGGCGCGTGATCCAGTCCGACGATGCCGGGCGCGCGGAAGCCATCTACACCGATTTTGCGCAGCAGACGGCGCGGCTCGCCGACGTCGAGATTCGCCGCACGCAACTGCAGGCGCAGACCGCGTATCTGCAGGGCATCATCGCGACCTCGCAGGAACAGGCGCAGCGCTTGCAGGCCGACGTCGACGTCGCGCGTACGCAGCAGGCCAAGGTCGACGACTATCAGCGGCAGGCGCACGGCGAAGCGCTCACGTTGAGCGCCGAGCGCGACAAGGCGCAAGCGCAGTTGCGTCAGGTGCAGAGCGAGGTCGAGCAGTTGCGGCAACAGGCCGAAGCGGGTTTGCCGGCGCAGAAATAAGCGCTTGGGGTCGGCCATGAACGCGACCCTGACAAAGCCCGGCTCCGGGGAAGAGCCGGGTTTTTTTACCTCCACCTATCGCTCGATCTATTGGTCGATTCGAACAGCGCAACTGAATCCCGCCCGCGGATGACGTCGTGCGGACGTTCCGCTCACTTCGCGAATTGCTCCGGAATTTCGGTGACGCGGCGCTGCGAGATGTGAGTCATCCACTCCGTGCCGTTGCTGGCCGACGCATCGTTCGACGCGGCCGGGCGTGGCGGTGGCGCGATCTCGTACACGGGTGTGGCGGCGGCCATGGTCACGGCTGCGTATTCGTCGCGGCTAAAGCGTGCTTGCGCCGGTAGCGAGTCGGTTCGCACAACCGGGCGAGTGTGCAACCGAGGCGAAGCGACCGGTGCGGCACGCATGAGCGCGATGCGCGGCGTGCCATGTGACGACGCCATCTGCACAGCACCGCCTTGCTCCGGCCTGTGATCCTTCCTGGCGCGCGGCATGTTGCCGGAATGCCGGGTGACCACGTTGCTCGAATGGATCGAGTGAGCGGGGTGGATTGGCGCATCCCGTCTTAGCGCTTTGTGCACCGATGCAGCGACAGGTGGGACGCTCGGTGTAGCAACGACCTCGGCATGCCTCGTTGCCGGCGTAACAGTCACTGGGGCCGGAGCGTCGACTTCGCCGACATCCCGCGTTTGCCGATACGCAACCTCATTGCGCGTGTAATCCTGCTCAGGCCGCACCTCGTGTACCTCGTGTACCTCGTGGCTAGCCATAAGCATGTCGAAGGGTTTCAGCAGCGCACCTGCCATCCGAGTCGGCGCGAAATGCTGGCCCATCGCAATCCACGCCAGCATCGCCGCGCCGCCGACCATACAGGTACCGCCCGCTATCGCAGCCCAATGCCGCGAAGCGCGACGTTTTGCGTGCCGGGACGGGCGTACCCTGAGCGGGATTCGCATCGGCTCCTGGGCGAAGGTTCGCAGCGCGTCGGCACCGCTTGCGCTGGAAATAATCGTGGGCCGCGCAACCTCGGCGGCGCGCGTGGCCCTGGTCGCAGGCGCCGCCACATCCGGCCTGTCGAACGGCTGCCACTCGCAGCACGCGAACATGTCCCTGTCTCTCAGGCACGCGGTGCGCAGCAGCGCGACACAGCGCAATTCGAGTTCCGCGCGCCAGGCTTCGCCGGGCGGATGCGCAGACCAGTCGCGGCCGAATGGCGCGGGCAAATGAGCGAGCGGACGCAGGCGTGGTAGCGCGTAAGCGCCTTCGATCAAGGTGAACGGAGTGCTAGGCATCGGTTTCTTCCCGCACCCGACGACGACGGAGCGCCGGTGGGCAGTCGCAGAATCTGTGGGAGCCGATGGCGACTCGGCGCGAGCCTGGGCTGCTGCCGCTCATCGCGCGATCCCGATTGATTCGGAGACCTGATAGCGGCGCGATGCAAAGGCTCGACCCGATGAAGCCATCGGCAAACAGAAAATGATGCCTTGAAACAGCCCCTTTTGACGTTCGGACTTCTCCGAAAATGATGTCCTATACGTTCAGGGACTCAACCGGTACACATACCGCAACGCCGTGATGTCGACCCCGCCCATATGATCGGGCTCCGCGCCGACGAACTGCCAGCCCTGCCGCTCATAGAAGCCGATTGCCGGCGTATTGCCTTCGAGCACGTATAGATACAGCTGCGTCTCGCCTTGCGCGCGCGCCCAGTCTTCGGCGGCGCGCATCAGCAGCTTGCCGACGCCGATGCCCTGGTAGCCGGGCAGCGCGTGCAGGTTGTCGAGCAGCACACCCCACGCGGACTCGGGCTGTCGCTCGACGCACACGAAGCCGGTCGGCTCGTCGCCGAGTTCGGCGATCAGCACGGTGCGGCGCTCGCCGCCCGGCGCATCGAGACGCGCGGCCCAGTAGGCGGCGCGTTCGCGCGTGACTTCGCCATCGAGGAACGCATCGGGCAACAGGCCGCGATAAGTGGCCTGCCAGCTGGCGCTGTGAATCGATGCAATGAGCGCGGCGTCCTCGGTGGTCGCGGGACGCAATGAAAGAGCAGGGGTGGTTCGCATCGGGGTAAGAATCGACTCAATAGTGTTGCACGAAAAGTTTACCGCGCTGCGTGCCGGTGTCGCGTAAGCAAACTGTATGCGTTTCGCGGCGGCGTGTTCAGCAGTAACATTACGTGGCGCGGGCCCCGCATGAATCACGATGTTTACCCTGATACCGGCGGTGCATCGCGAACAGCAAAATGCGGCGCCCTCGCGCGCGCTTTTCCGGTATCGTTCGTGGCATCCGCTTGCCGAACGCAGGGGATCGTTTCAACTGCCTGACCGCGACTGTCGCCGACTATCGAACAGCACGGCGGGCTCACACGAGAGTGTCATGTCTACTGCGACCCACGCTACTTCCGCTACCGAAGAATCCAAGGTCAAGACAGTCTTCCGCGTCGTCAGCGGCAACTTTCTTGAGATGTACGACTTCATGGTCTATGGCTACTACGCTTCGGCGATCGCCAAGACCTACTTCCCGAGCGGCAACGATTTCGCCTCGCTGATGCTGTCGCTGTCGGTGTTCGGTGCGGGCTTCCTGATGCGTCCGCTCGGCGCGATCGTGCTCGGCGCCTACATCGACCATCACGGCCGCCGCAAAGGCCTGATCCTCACGCTGAGCCTGATGGCGCTCGGCACGCTGACGGTCGCGGCAATCCCCGGCTACGCGACCCTCGGGCTCCTCGCACCGGTGCTCGTGCTGCTCGGGCGGCTGCTGCAAGGCTTCTCGGCCGGCGTCGAGCTCGGCGGCGTGTCGGTGTATCTCTCGGAGATCGCGACGAAGGGCAACAAGGGCTTCTACTGCTCGTGGCAGTCGGGCAGCCAGCAGGTCGCGGTGGTGTTCGCCGCGCTGATCGGCGTGCTGCTCAACAAGCTGCTGCCTGCCGACCAGATGTTCGCATGGGGCTGGCGCGTACCGTTCCTGATCGGCTGCCTGATCGTGCCGTTCCTGTTCATCATCCGCCGCTCGCTGCAGGAAACCGAGGAGTTCGCAGCGCGCAAGCATCGTCCGAGCATGGGCGAGATCATGAAGTCGATGCTCGCGAATTACCCGATCGTGCTCGGCGGCATGGGCATGGTCATCATGACGACCGTGTCGTTCTACATGATTACCGCCTACACGCCGACCTTCGGCAGGGAAGTGCTGAAGCTCTCGGCCATCGACACGCTCGTCGTCACGGTTTGCGTCGGTATCTCGAACCTGATCTGGCTGCCGCTTTCGGGCGCGCTGTCGGACCGTATCGGCCGCCGTCCGGTGCTGCTCGTGTTCACGGTCCTGACGATTCTCACTGCGTATCCGGCGCTGCAATGGCTCGTTGCCGATCCGTCGTTCGTGCGTCTCCTGCTCGTGCAGTTGTGGCTGTCGTTCCTGTACGGCTGCTACAACGGCGCGATGGTCGTGGCGCTGACCGAGGTGATGCCGGTCGAAGTGCGTACCGCCGGCTTCTCGCTCGCCTACAGCCTCGCGACGACGATCGGCGGCTTTACGCCGGCCATTGCCACGCTGGTGATCCACGTGACGAGCAACAAGGCGGCGCCGGGTCTGGTGCTCGGCGTGGCGGCGATCTGCGGTCTGCTCGCGACGCTGTTCCTGTATCGCACGCCGGAATCGCGCAATCAGTATCGGGCGGCCTGACGGGTTCGGCTGATCGTCTGAAAACAAAAAGCCCCGCGTATGCGGGGCTTTTTGTTGGGCGGCGCGTGGCGAGGCGCGAGAGTGTGCGACGGCGTAGGGTGGTTGCGACGCGTGCTCCTGCGTTCCCGTATTTCCGCGTTCCCACGACGCCGCGCGCTCGCCGTTAACTGTTGCGCAAAGCCTTCGCCACCGCGTCGGCCACTTCATCCCATGCACCGGGCCGAGGCTGACGCACGAGTGTCGCGCCCGCATACCACGGGCTGCGCGTGTCGTCTTCGAACCAGCGCCAGTCGGCGGCGAACGGCAGCATCAGCCAGAGCGGCTTGCGCAGCGCGCCGGCCAGGTGCGCGATCGACGTGTCGATCGACACGACCGCATCGAGCCGCTCGATGATCGCGGCGGTATCGGCGAAGTCGCCGATACGTTTGTCGAAGCGATGAATCGAGGCCGCGCGCGGATGCGCGTCGAGCGTCGCGCGTTCGGCATCGTTCAGGTCGGGTTGCAGCACGATCCAGTCGATGCCGTCGAGTGCGAACAGCGGTTCGAGCGCGGCAAGCGGCATCGAACGCGTTTCGTTGCGCTGAATGCGTCCCGACCACGCGAGCCCGATCTTGCGTTTCTCCTGGCCGCCGAGCGAGCCGCGCCATTTGCGGCCATACGCGGGCGGCACGCTCAGATACGGCGTGCGGCCCGGAATCGTGTCGTAGTTCGTGCCGAGCGCGAACGGCAGGCTCAAGAGCGGAATCTGCAGATCGGCGGCCGGGCGCGGCTGGCCGCGCGCGATCAGTGTCACGCGCCACGTTCGCGCGGCGGGCGCGAGGAGCGGCAGCAACGACGGCTGCACTTCGAGCACGACGCGCGCGGCGCGCTGCGCGACCAGCGGCACGAAGCGCACGAATTGCAGCGTGTCGCCGAAACCCTGTTCCGCATGGACCAGCAGCACGCGGTCCTCGATCGGCTCGCCATGCCAGCGCGGCAAGGTTTCGATAACCGGCTGCGCGACCGTTTGCAGCCGCCATTCGTATTCGGGCAGCCCGCGCGCGAAATCGCGCATTGCGAGCCAGGCCAGCGAGCGGTTCATATGCGCGGCCGCGAGATCGGGGCGCAGGCGCAACGCCTGATCGAATGCGCGCACGGCGGCGGCCTGTGCGCCGAGCGCCTGGTGCACGGTGCCGAGCGCGAGCCATGCGAGCGCGAATTGCGGATCGAGACCGACCGAGCGTTCCAGGTACGGCTGCGCCTCGGCGGCCCGGCCGAGCGCCGCGAGCGCATTGCCCATGCCGTAGATCGCGGGCGGCAGATTCGGCTGCAGGCGCAGCGCCGCCTCGAACGAGGCGACCGCCTCGGCATGGCGACCGGTGGCGTCGAGTGTATTGGCGAGATTGAAGTGCGCGGCGACGAAGCGCGGCTCGGTGGCGAGCGCGGCCTCGAAGCAGGGTACGGCTTCGGCCGGCCGGTCGAGCGCGTTCAGCGACATGCCGAGGTTGTTCAGCGCGCCCGCGTGATCGGGGCGCAGCTCCAGCGTGCGCCGGAACGACGTGATCGCCTCTGCATGACGCCCGAGCGCGTGCAGTGCGTTGCCGAGATTGTTGTGCGAGGACGCGTCGTCCGGTTGCAGGCGCAGCGAGCGGCTGAACGCGTCGGCGGCGTCTTCGTGACGGCCCACCGACGCATACGCGTTGCCGAGGTTGTAGTGCGCCATCGGGAACGTCGGCGCGAGCGTGAGCGCGTTGCGGAACTGCTCGATCGCGGCGTCGACCTGGCCGAGCGCCCTCAATGCATTGCCGAGGTTCAGTTGCAGCGCGGCGTCGCCGGGACGCAGATTCACCGCGCGCCGCACGAGCGCGGCGGCTTCCTCATGCTGGCCTTGCTGATGGCGCAGCACGCCGAGCAGGTGCAGTGCGTCGACGTGGCTGGGGTCGTGGTCGAGCGTAGCGCGATAGCCGCGTTCGGCTTCGTCGAGGCGGCCGTCACGATGCGCCGCGAACGCGCGGTCAAAAACGGGTTGCATGACGGGGGAGGGCATTCGGAGCGGACGAGGGCGCATTTTCCCATACTTGCGCGGGCGGACTCCGATTTGCGCCGGTTGTGGACATCTCTTGTGGACCTATCTCCCGGACCCATCGCACGGGCGCATCCCGACGAGCGACAGGCGCCGCGCCCGCGCGTGACGCATGTGCCGCCACGCGATTGATGCAGCGCACCCGTGCGCGGCTTGTCGGCGGCGTACACTAGAACGCATTGTTGCCTCCGGAGTTCCGCATGGACGCTGTCGCCTACGACGCGTCGCCGGTGCTGATCGTCGGGGCCGGTCCCACTGGACTTGCCGCAGCGATGAGTCTCGCGCGCGCCCATATCCCCGTGCGTCTGATCGACAAGGCGGCGCAGCCGAATCCGCATTCGCGCGCGATCGGCATTCAGGCGCGCACGCTCGAACTGCTCGAACAGCATCGGCTGATCGAACCGTTTCTCGAACTCGGCCATCGCGCGCGCGTCGCCAATCTGTTCTCGAACGGCATGCGGCTTGCGCAGCTCGATTTCGATCCGCTGCACACGCGCTATCCGTATCTGCTGTTTCTCGATCAGTCCGTGACCGAGCGGCTGCTCACCGAGCATCTGGCGACGCTCGGCGTGACGGTCGAGCGCGGCACCGAACTGACCTCGTTCATGCAGGGCTCGGCGAGCATTCAGGCGACGCTGCGCCGCGCGGACGGCCACACCGAAACGCTGCGTCCGTCGCACCTGATCGCGGCCGACGGCGCGCATAGTCTGATTCGCCACCGGCTCGCCCTGAGCTTCGAGGGCAAGACCTTCGGGCAGACGTTTCTGCTCGCCGATCTGCGCGCCGAAACCGACTGGCCCGACGACCAGTTCCATATCTTCGCTTCCGGTGAAGGCCTCGTCGCGCTGTTTCCGATGGGCCACGGCCGCCATCGTCTGATTGCCGATCACGCGGCCGGGCTGCCGGGTGCCGCCGTCGTGCCGGTGGTGGCGCCCAGCGAGCCGCCGCCGGGCCCGCCGCTGAATCTGCCGCCGCCGCCGTCGCTCGAACAATGCAAGACGCTGATCGCGCGGCGCGTGCGCGAGCGTGTCGACGTCTCGGATCTCGCGTGGTCCTCGTATTTCCACGTGAATAGCCGCATGGTGGATCGCCTGCGCGTGGGCCGCATCTTTCTGGCCGGCGACGCCGCGCATGTGCACAGCCCGGCCGCCGCGCAGGGCATGAACACCGGCATCCAGGAAGCGCTGAACCTCGGCTGGAAACTCGCGCGCGTGATTCGCGGCGCCGCGCCCGACCGGCTGCTCGATACGTACCACCTCGAACGGCATCCGATCGGGCGCGACGTGCTGCGGCAGACCGGCTTCATCACGCAGATGGCCGAAGCCGGTCACGGTCCGCTGAAGCTGTTGCGCGAGCGCGTGATGCCGGTGCTGGCCGCGCTCGGTCCGCTGCGCGATGCCGCGCGCGCGACGATCAGCGAACTGTCGGTCCAGTACCGGCGCAGTCCGCTCACGCTCGAACGCGTGCTCGACGGCGGCCCGCGTGCGGGCGAACGCGCGCCCGATGCGCTCGTGCATGTGGTCGATGGTCCGCTCGGGCGCGCGCCCGGGGTCGGCTGCATTTTCGACCTGCACGATCCGGCGTTTTTCTCGCTGTTTCTGCTGGTGCCGCCGCTGCCGGTCGATGGCACGCCGCTCGATCCCGCCGCGAAGCATGCGCCGCCGGCCGACCCCGAGGTGGAGAAGCTCGCGGTCGAAGTCGAGCGCCTGCTGCCGGGCGCGGTGCGAATCTGGCGCGTTACCGATACGAGCGGCGACGGCGCGCCCGCGCTCGCCGAATCGTATGGCCGCACGCGGCCGTCGTTCTATCTGGTGCGGCCCGATGGCTATATCGGCGCGCGCGGGCGTACCGGTTCGGACCTGCACGGCCTGTTGCGGCACTGCGAAGCATGGTTCACGGCGGCGGGGGAGATGCGGGAGCAGGTGGCGCTGTGAGGCCTGACACTCGTTGAGTTGAACGTCGATCCCGGTCTCGCATGCGCATGCCGGCGCGCGCAACCTCGTTGCGCGCGCGGCTCATGCGAAAGCGCTCCGGGACTGGACCTGGACCTAAACTGCTGCCGGTGTTTGCGCCGGCGTCAGCTTCTCGCGATACCTGACGATCGCCTCGCGCGTGAAGTCCGACAGCGCGATGTCATACGTATCCGGCGCTTCGTCGAGCGTCGTGAGCAGCGCGCGCCGCATGCGCGGCTCCCAGAAACGATGGATATGGTCGGCGACGCCGCTCAGCGCCTCCTCGTGATCGGGCATCGATTCGAAGAAATCGCCGATCCGGTTCGCCATGTCGATCAGATTCCGATTGTCCATGGCTCGCCTCACTTGCCCGAGGTGACGGCGGCGGGCGCCTTGGCCGGCTCGCGCTGCTTGAGCAGTTCGAGCTGCTCGCTATTGAAGCGCGAGTAGTCCTTCTGCCATTGCGACGGCTGCTCGACCGGCATCACCTGTACCGCGGTCACCTTGTACTCGGGGCAGTTGGTGGCCCAGTCGGAACTGTCGGTGGTGATGACGTTCGCGCCCGATTCGGGGAAGTGGAACGTCGTATAGACGACGCCCGGCTGCATCCGCTCCGTGACCTTCGCGCGCAGCACGGTCTGCCCCGCGCGCGATTCGATGCCGACCCAGTCGCCGGTCCTGATGCCGCGTTCTTCCGCGTCGTGCGGATGCAGTTCGAGCCGGTCTTCGTCATGCCACAGCGAGTTCTCGGTGCGGCGCGTCTGCGCGCCGACGTTGTACTGCGAGAGGATGCGGCCCGTCGTCAGCAGCAGCGGATACCGGCGCGTGACTTTTTCAGGCGACGCGATGAACTTGGTGATCACGAACTTGCCCTTGCCGCGCACGAAGGTGTCGACGTGCATGGTCGGCGTGCCGTCGGGCGCTTCTTCGTTGCACGGCCACTGGATGCTGCCCATTTCGTCGAGCTTGCGGTACGACACGCCGTGGAAGGTCGGCGTGAGCCGCGCGATTTCGTCCATGATCTCGGACGGATGCGCGTAGTCCATCTCGTAGCCGAGCGCGCGCGAGAGCAGCAGCGTGACTTCCCAGTCCGCATAGCCGCCGAGCGGCGGCATCACCTTGCGCACGCGCGAGATGCGGCGCTCGGCATTGGTGAACGTGCCGTCCTTTTCGAGGAACGACGAGCCGGGCAGCAGCACGTGCGCGTATTTGGCGGTCTCGTTCAGGAAGATATCCTGCACGACGATGCATTCCATCGACGACAACGCCGCCGCCACATGATGCGTGTTCGGGTCCGACTGGACGATGTCCTCGCCCTGGCAGTAGAGGCCCATGAAGCTGCCGTGCAGCGCGGCGTCGAACATGTTCGGAATGCGCAGGCCCGGTTCCGGTTGCAGCGTGACGTGCCAGGCGTCTTCGAACAGCGAACGCGTGACCGTGTCGCCGATATGGCGATAGCCCGGCAACTCGTGCGGGAACGAGCCCATGTCGCATGAGCCCTGCACATTGTTCTGGCCGCGCAGCGGATTCACGCCGACACCTTCGCGGCCGACATTGCCGGTTGCCATCGCGAGGTTCGCGATGCCGATCACCGTCGTCGAGCCTTGCGCGTGTTCGGTGACGCCGAGGCCGTAGTAGATCGCGGCATTGCCGCCGGTCGCGTAGACGCGCGCGGCTTCGCGCACCTGCTGCGCGGGCACGCCGGTCGCGGCCTCGGTCGCTTCGGGCGAGTTCTCCGGCAGCGCGACGAACGCGCGCCATTGCTCGAACGCGCGCGTTTCGCAGCGCTCGGCGACAAACGCTTCGTTGAGCAGACCTTCGGTGACGATCACATGCGCGAGCGCATTGACGATCGCGACATTGGTGCCGGGGCGCAATTGCAGATGATGCGAGGCCTTCACGTGCGGCGTATCGACGATGTCGATCCTGCGCGGATCGACGACGATCAGCTTCGCGCCCTCGCGCACGCGCCGCTTCAGGCGCGAGCCGAACACCGGGTGGCCGTCGGTCGGATTCGCGCCGATCACCATGATGACGTCGGCCTTATCGATCGAGGCGAAGGTCTGCGTTCCTGCCGATTCGCCGAGCGTGGTCTTCAGGCCATAGCCGGTCGGCGAATGGCAGACGCGCGCGCAGGTGTCCACGTTGTTGTTGCCGAACGCGGCGCGCACGAGCTTCTGCACGAGGTAAGTCTCTTCGTTGGTGCAGCGCGACGACGTGATGCCGCCGATCGAATCGCGCCCGTGCTTCGCCTGGATGCGGCGGAATTCCGAGGCCGCATACGAGATCGCTTCTTCCCAACTGACTTCGCGCCACGGGTCGGTGATCTTCGCGCGGATCATCGGTTTCTTGATGCGGTCCTTGTGCGTCGCGTAGCCCCATGCGAAGCGGCCCTTCACGCAGGCATGGCCTTCGTTGGCCTGGCCGTTCTTGTGCGGCACCATCCGCACGACCTGGTTGCCCTTCATCTCGGCCTTGAACGAGCAGCCGACGCCGCAATACGCACAGGTGGTCACGACCGAGTGCTCGGGCTGGCCGAGCATCACGACGGTCTTTTCCTGCAAGGTCGCGGTCGGGCAGGCGGCGACGCAGGCGCCGCACGACACGCACTCCGATTCCATGAACGGCTGGTTCTCGCTGGCGGCGACGCGCGATTCGAAACCGCGGCCGGCGATCGTCAGCGCGAACGTGCCCTGGGTTTCCTCGCAGGCGCGCACGCAGCGATTGCAGACGATGCACTTCGACGGGTCATACGTGAAGTACGGATTCGATTCGTCCTTCCTGTCCTTCAGGTGATTCGCGCCGTCGAAGCCGTAGCGCACTTCGCGCAGGCCCGTCACGCCCGCCATGTCCTGCAGTTCGCAGTCGCCGTTGGCGGGGCAGGTCAGGCAGTCGAGCGGATGGTCGGAGATGTACAGCTCCATCACGTTGCGGCGCAGCGATTGCAGACGGTCGGTCTGCGTGCGCACCTTCATGCCGGCTTCGACCGGCGTCGTGCACGAGGCCGGATAGCCGCGCCGTCCTTCGATTTCGACGAGGCACAGACGGCACGAGCCGAACGGTTCGAGCGAATCGGTCGCGCAGAGCTTCGGTACGTTGACGCCGGCTTCGACCGCCGCGCGCATCACCGAGGTGCCGGCGGGCACCGTCACCGCCTGGCCGTCGATTTCAAGCGTGACGTCGACGTCCGCGTGACGGGCGGGGGTGCCGTAGTCGGTGTCGTCGGAGAACGGGTTGGCGGCGCGCGCCATGGCCTGCGACTTGCACGCACAGTTGCCTGAGCCGCAGCCGCCGGTGGAAGAGTTGAGCTGATCGGACATGATGGGGCTCCTGGGTCAGGCCGCGGCCGCTTGGGTGGCGTGGCCGGCAGCGGCATCGGCAGCGAGACCGAAGTCTGCGGGGAAATGATCGAGCGCGGACAGCACCGGATACGGCGTCATGCCGCCCATCGCGCACAGCGAACCGGACACCATCGTGTCGCACAGATCGCGCAGCAGTTGCACCTGGCGCGTCGACGTATCGCCGTTGCGAATCCGCGCGATCACCTCGACGCCGCGCGTCGAGCCGATCCGGCACGGCGTGCATTTGCCGCACGATTCGAGCGCGCAAAAGTGCATCGCGTATTGCGCGAGTTCGGCGAGGTTCGAGGTGTCGTCATGCACGACGAGACCGCCGTGGCCGATCACCGCGCCGACCGCCGCGTACGCTTCGTAGTCCATCGGGATGTCCCACTGGCTTTCGGGCAGATAGGTGCCGAGCGGGCCGCCGACCTGCACCGCGCGCGCCGGCCGGCCGCTGGCGGTGCCGCCGCCGTAATCGTTCAGCAGTTCGCGCAGGGTCACGCCGAACGCGAGTTCGACGAGGCCGCCGCGCTTGATGTTGCCGGCCAGCTGGAACGGCAGCGTGCCGCGCGAGCGGCCCATGCCGAAGTCTTTGTAGAACGCCGCGCCGCGCGCGAAGATGATCGGCACCGTGGCAAGCGTAATTACGTTGTTGATGACGGTCGGCTGGCCGTACAAACCGGCGAGCGCCGGCACCGGCGGCTTCGCGCGCACGATGCCGCGCTTGCCTTCGAGCGATTCGAGCAAGGCGGTTTCCTCGCCGCATACGTACGAGCCCGCGCCTTTCGCGACGAATAGCTCGAAACGATGCGCGTTCGAGCCGAGCACGCTGTCGCCGAGCCAGCCGGCTGCGCGCGCCCGGCCGATGGCCGTTTCGAGCGTCGCGATCGAGTGCGGGTATTCGCTGCGCACATAGATGTAGCCGACGCTCGCACCGGTCACGACGCCCGCGATGATCATGCCTTCGATCAGCATGTACGGATCGCTTTCCATCACGAGGCGATCGGAGAAGGTGCCGGAGTCGCCCTCGTCGGCATTGCAGACGATGTACTTCTGCGCCGCCTTCGCGCCGCGCACCGTGCGCCATTTGATGCCGGCCGGAAACGCCGCGCCGCCGCGTCCGCGCAGGCCCGATTCGATCAGCGCTTCGCAGGCGGCGTCGCCGTCGGTTTGCAGCGCCGCGCGCAAGCCTTCGAGGCCGCCGTGGGCGACATAGTCGTCGATCGACAGCGGATCGGTGATGCCGATGCGCGCAAAGGTCAGGCGCTGCTGCTTCTTCAGATACGGCATCTCGTCGACCACGCCGACGCGCCGCGCATGCTCGCCGCCGTCGACGAAGCCCGCGTCGAACAGCGCGGCGACGTCTGCCGCTTCGACGTTCGCATAGCCGACGCGGCCCTCAGGCGTGGCGACTTCGACGAGCGGTTCGAGCCACAGCAAGCCACGCGAACCGTTGCGGATCAGTTCGATCTGCATGCCGCGGCGCGCGGCTTCGCTCGCGATGGCCTCGGCAGCGGCATCGGCGCCGAGTGCGAGCGCCGACGAATCGCGGGGAACGTAGAGGCGCGTCATGCCGGCACCTCCACGCATGTGCGGACCGCGGCGAACAGCGCGTCGAATTTCTGCGGCGACACGCGCGCGTGCAGCGTGCCGTTGAGCATCAGCGCCGGCGACAGTGCGCATTGGCCGAGGCAGTACGCCGATTCCAGTTCGACGGTGGCGCCGTCCTGATGGCCGGCGTCGAAGCGGCAACCGGTGTGCGCCTCGATGTGCCGCGCGAGCGCTTCGGTGCCCATGCTGCGGCACGCTTCGGCGCGGCACAGCTGCACAGTGACGGGCGCGGCCGGCGTGGTGCGGAAATGGTGGTAGTAGGTGATGACGCCGTGCACTTCCGCGCGCGACAGGCTCAGCGCGCGGGCGAGCGGCTCGACCGTGGCGGGCGGCACATAGCCGACTTCGTCCTGGATCGCGTGCAGGATCGTGATGAGCGTGCGGCCAGGCTGTGCGTGACGTTGCACGAGTTGCTCCGGCGCCGTGGCGAGAGAATCTTCCAAAAGGGGGCTCCTCCAAAGCGATATATGCACTTGTTATTCATAATACGTGCACGTATGCTTCGCTTATTCGATATGGTATAGCCGAACGATAGGCGGGCCGACGGGCGCACGCAATAGGAAAGAGATACACATATATGGTCAGGATCGAATGCCAGGTCGAACTGGTGGTGAAGGGTGCGGACGGCCGCGAGGCCAGCCTGTCGGAGCTGGTGCCGCTGCTCGCGCTCGTCGACGAATCGGGCAGCATTGCCCAGGCCGCGGCGCTTAAGGGTTTGTCCTACCGGCATGCGTGGGGTTTGCTGCGCGGCATCGAGGAGCGTCTGGGCGGCGCGCTGATCGAGAAAGAGCGCGGGCGCGGCTCGGTGCTCTCCGAACTCGGCCAAGCGGTGCTGCGCGCGCAGCGGCTGTGCGGCGAGCGGCTCGACGGCAATCTGCAGGCGCTCGCGAGCGAGGTGGCGAGCGACCTGAACCGCTGGCTCGCGCCGCCCGCCGACGACGTGCGCATCCACGCCTCGCACGGTTACGCGGTGGCCGCACTGGTGACGGCGCTCGTCGCGCACGATCTGCCGGTCGAGATCAAATATCGCGACAGCGCGGACGCGGTCAGTGCACTCGCGCGCGGCGAGTGCGATCTGGCGGGTTTTCACCTGCCGCTCGGCGAATTCCGCGCGGTGTGCGCCGATACCTATCGGCGCTGGCTCGATCCGCAGCGCCATGTGCTCGTGCATCTGACGCGGCGCAAGCAGGGGCTGTTCATCGGCAAGGGCAACCCGAAGCGGATCGGCGGCCTCGGCGATCTCGCGCGCGACGACATCCGCTTCGTCAACCGGCAGCCGGGTTCCGGCACGCGCATGCTGCTCGATCTCGCGCTGCGCCGGATCGGCGTGGACCCGGACCGGGTCAACGGCTACGCGTCCACCGAACTCACGCATTCGGCGATCGCGGCCTTCGTCGCGAGCGGCATGGCGGACGTCGGTTTCGGCGTGGAGCCGGCCGCGCATCACTTCGGGCTCGACTTCATTCCGGTCGTCGACGAAGACTATTACTTCGCGTGCGACCGCGCGCATCTGACGCGCGCGCCGCTCGCCTCGGTGATCGAACTGCTGCGCGGCAGCGCGTTTCGCCATCGCGTCGAGCAGCTCGACGGCTACGATCCGCGCGACTGCGGCAGGCTCGTGGATCTGGCGGAAGGCCTCGGCGAGGCGGCTTGAGCGGTGGAAAACGCGATGGCAAGTGGGGTGGCAAGCGCGCTGGAAAGTGCGCTGGGATGGAGGGTGGAATCGGCGCTGCCCCGGCGATGGCGTAAGCGGTTGTAATCGTTAAGCTGCGTAGGCCGCTGCGAAGTGCGTTCGTTTCAGCTACTCTCTTGGCTTCGCATCCGCTTTAACCACGCGCCACGCCGCGCCGAACACTATGAAAGCTCTTCTTCACGCATGTGCCGCGGTCGCCGCGGCGGGTGTGCTTTGCGCCACCGTTTCCGTTGCTTTCGCGCAGAATTCGCCCGGCGTGCCGGGCGGCATCCTGCAGGACGAGTTCCGTATCAACGAACATCCGCAGATGCCGTTCGCGGCGTCCGCGCCGTCGAGCAAGTATCAGCATGGCAAACCCACGGCGGCGCGCAAGCGTGGCGACATGGGCGATCCGAACGGCTGCAATCTGCAGTGTCCTCAGGACCAGTAAGAGGGGTGTGCCGGGCTTCGTTCGACGTCTGATAACGTCGAACGTCTGACAGTGCCCGAGGCAACGACAACGCCGGCTTTGCGCCGGCGTTGTGCTTTGTGGGCCTGCTTCCCCGCGCGATTCTGCGTGGGCGATTTGTGACAGCCTACGGCCGATATGCCTTGCGACCGAAGTGTTTCCGCGTGTGTCGGTTCAAGGCTTGGCGATGTGCCACACGTCCTTGAAACCGTCGCCCTTCGTATCCCCCGCCTGCTTGTCGGACGAATAGCGATAGAGCGGATGACCCTTGTACGCCCACTGCTGCTTGCCGTCCGCGGTCGGGATCAGCGTCAGGTCGCCCGCGGGCTTGTCGGTCGGGGCTGCCGTCGCCGCGGGCCAGTAACTCATGCAGCCGCCGGTGCAGGCGCTCACGCCTGGGGTGGTGTCCTTGTCGAAGGTGTAGAGCGACATGCCGTCCGCGGTGACGAAGCGGCCGCCGTCTACCTTGGGCGGATCGGCGAGGGCGCTCTGTTGCAGCGCAACGAAGGCGAGTGGGGCCAGGACGAGGATGGACTTGCGCATGATGCGGGCTCCTGTGTTGACGACGTGTTGGATGGTCGGACGGTGCGGTTTGACCGCGTGTTGCGGGCACTGCGTTTCTGGCAACGCGTTTTGCTAACGCGCTGGACATCTGCGTTGGACTTCGCCAGGTTCGAGTATAGGCAGCGGATGCCGATTTGCGATCCGCCGGCGCGATTCACCGGCTTCACCGGCGCGCGCGTACGGGATGAACGGGTGGGAGCGGGGGAATATTCCGCGCGTGGGGCACGATCCAGCCTGCCCCTGTCGCCAATCAATCTTGAATAAGGGTCACGCGATGAATAGTCCGCCAAAGAGTCACCCGCAAAAAACATGGGGATGGGAACTGGCAACCCATGGCGAAACGCTGGCAAGGGCTCTCGGCGGCTATCCGTCCTTTCATGATTCGGCGGTTCGTTCGTTTTGCATGCGACGGGAACGGCAAACGCGGGAGGACGGAGACGGTCGCCTGCTACCCGGTGCGCGTACGCGCGAACTAGTGGATGTGCGGCTCGAAGTGCTGCACAACCGTTATGGCGCGCCGGCCGTAGACGGACGTCCCGATCAGGTGGTCGTGCTCGACTGTCTGGACGTGCGGACTTCCGGGATCGACGTGAACGCCATGCTCGAGGAAGCCACGATCATGGAAATGACGCTCGCGCAAGCACCGGGAGCATTGATCCAACTGGACCTCATGCCGAATGTCGGTCTCGATATCCGGCTGACGTGCAAGGAAGTCGTGATCGTCGACGTGCGGCCTTATGTGCGCGAGGTTTCGTAAGAGCCATGCCGCGGCCGGAGAGAGAGGGCGGCTCCACCGCCGGCCTTGTCGTGACAAAACGTGAAAAAACGCGACACCATCCCTCGCGCGGCAAACGCCCTCAACGGGCGATCTGAGGAAACCCGTATAACTTCTCCGGATTGGACGCGAAGATCATCCGTTGCCAATCGCTACGGCCGATCCACGAAGCGATCACATCCACCAATCCCGCATCGTCGGGCTTGGTGGTTTTTTCCGTGGGATGAGGCCAGTCGGTGCCCCACAGCATGCGCTCGGGCGCCATCGCGATGAATGCTTTCGCCACCGGCGCGACGTCGGCATACTCGGGCGCGCCGCTTTTCGTATCGACGTACGGGCCCGAGAGCGTCACCCAGGTATTGCCGCGCTCGACCAGTTTGCGCGCGCTCTTCATGGCATCCGAGCCGAGGCCGTCCGGCTGCGGAACATGCGCGATGTGATCGAGCACGAGAGGGCACGGCAACGCGAGCAGGTGCTTCTCCAGCGCCGGCAGCTTCGCGCCCTGCACGACCAGCTCGATGTGCCAGCCGAGCGGCGCGATACGGGCCGCAAGCGGCGCGAGCATCTCGACGGTCGTGGCGCCCGGATAGCTGAGATTGAAGCGTATGGCGCGAACGCCCGCTTCGTTCATCTGCGCAAGCCCGGCGTCGGTGACGGACGTATCCACGACCGCCACGCCGCGCGCGTCGGCGCCGAACTGCTTCAGCGCGTCCAGCAGGCAGCGGTTGTCGGTGCCGTAGGTCGATGGCGTCACCACGACATTGCGGCGCATGCCGAGGCGCTGCTGGATCTGCCGGTATTGCCCGACGGTCGCATTGGGTGGCCGCAGCGTGGTGCCCGGCGCGCTCGGAAAGCGGTCGTCGTAGATGTGCATATGGCAGTCCACCGTACCTTCAGGAAGCCTGAACGATGGCCGCTCGGTGCCGCTGGACCAGATCCCGGCGCACTCGCCGAGACGGGGCAGTGCGGCGGCGAGGCTGCCCGCACCGAGCATGCCGAGGAATTGGCGGCGTTTGATATCGGGCATGTCAAACCACCTCGACTTTATTCGGCACGCGTTGATCGGGGCCCGGGCGGCTCAGCAGCAGGAGCGTCGCCACACTCACGAGCGTCAGCAGGCCAAGCGGCATCAGCGCGAGCGCGTAGCTGCCCGTGGCTTCCTTGACCCAGCCGTAGACGTTCACCATCAGGCCGCCGCCGAGCAGATTGGCGATCGCGTTGATGGTCGCGAGTCCCGCCGCGGCCGTGCTGTTGGACAGCATGCTGGAGGCGAGCGCCCAGAACGGCCCCTTGAAGGCATAGGCGCCGACCAGCACCGCGCACAGCATCGTCAGGGTGGGCAAAAGCGAACCGCTCAGCGACGTGCCGAACAGGCCGAGGCCGATGAGCAGCATCGGAATCACCGTATGCCAGCGCCGTTCCTGCCGCCGGTCCGAGCGTCGTCCCCAGTACACCATGAGAACGGACGACAGCGCGTAGGGCACCGAGTTGAGCAGACCGGTCTGCATGACCGTCAAGCCATACGACTTCAGCAATTGAGGCTGCCACACGGAAAGCGTGCTGCCCGCGCCGGAGGCGCACACATCGACGAGCGCGAGACACAGCACATAGCGATTGCGAAACAGTTTCGCGAGCGGCATCGGCGGGACTTTGCTGGGAGCGCGCGCTTCGCTCGCGATGGCGCCGGTCAGCCACTCGCGCTCGCCGGCCGACAGCCAGCGCGCTTCGTCCGGCTTGTTGGTCAGCAGCACGAGGCAGACCAGGCCGAGCAGCACGGTCGGAATGCCTTCGAGGATGAAGAGCCATTGCCAGCCGCGCAGCCCCGCGAAGCCGTCGAGTTGCAGCAGGGCCGCCGAGATCGGCGAGCCGATGAAGCTCGCGGCGGGAATCGCCACCATGAAGGTGGCGACGATGCGGGCGCGATACTTCGCAGGAACCCAGTAGGACAGGTAAAGCAGCACGCCGGGGAAGAAACCGGCCTCGGCCGCGCCGAGCAGAAAGCGCAGCACGTAGAAACCGGTCGGCGTGCGCACCAGCGCGGTGGCCGTTGAAACGAGTCCCCACGTAATCATGATGCGGGCAATCCAGATACGCGCGCCGTAGCGTTGCAGCGCCATGTTGCTCGGCACTTCGAAGAAGAAGTACGAGACGAAGAAGAGACTGCTGCCGAACCCGAAAACGCGCGGTGAAAGTCCGAGGTCGTGATTCATCTGCAGGGACGCCATGCCGACGTTGCCGCGGTCGATGAACGCGAGCAGGTAGCAGAGCATGAGGAAGGGCACGAGCCGCCAGACGACCTTGCGAAGGGTCTGCTGCTCGAGCGCGGATGCAGCGGCGCTGCCGTTGAATTGCATGAGTGAGTCTCCTGGCGTTATTGTGCGCCGGAGCGGCGCAGTCGGATGTGATGTAAAACGTGGATCGCGACGACGCAGCTTGCGAGGACGAACGCCATGACGCTGAACGTATTGCGCACGCCGAGCGCTTCGGCGGCCGTTCCCGCGAGCAGATAGCCGAACGGCATCGTGCCGTTGTAGGCCATGCCATACATGCCCACGAGGCCGCCGCGCACCTGCTCCGGGCAGCGCTGCTGGATCGTCGCGTTGGTCGAGGTCGCCGAAAAGGTCAGGCTGAATCCGAGCGCGTAGAACGCCGGGATCGACAGGCCGATGTCGTTCGTCGAGGCGAGCACGAGCAGTGCCGCGATGGCGCTCCACGGCGAGAGCGCGAGCAGCCGTGCCGAGGCGCGCGGCCCCCAGGCCGACGAAAGCAGCACCGCCGCGCTGAGCGATCCGCTGCCGGCCGCGGCGAAGAAGAGGCCCGTATAGTGCGCGGCATTGTGATAGGCGCGGTCGGCCAGCAGCGGAACCAGCGTCTGGTAGCTTGCGGCGAAGAGTCCGATGCAGGCGAGGATCGGCAGGTAGCGCGCCGAAAACGCGTCCGACATCACGTAGCCCACCGCGTCTCTCAGGCCGCTATCCGCGCGTGCCGCGTGCGGCGCGCCGGTGGTTTTCATCGAACGCACGCACAGTGCCATCACGGCCAGCGCGCACGCATACACGCCAAATGCGGCGCCGGGCCCGAACGCCGGATAGACGAAGCCGGCGATGCTCGGGCCGACCATGCGCCCCACGTTGTAGACCATCGTGTTCATGGCAACCGCATTGGACGTGAGTCGCTGATCGAACAGGCTCGTCACCAGCAGCATCTGGCGGGAGGGCGTTTCCACGGCGCTCGACATACCGATGGCAAGCGCATGCAGCAGGATCAGCTTGACGCCGAGCAGCCCCAGCAGCCAGAGCGTGAGCAGGCTCATCGTGAGCAGCATCGACGTGCCGAGCACGCAGAGCGTCGTGCGCCGCGCGTTGGCCGAGTGAATGCGCGATCCCGCCAGCGGCGCGACCACGAGTTGCGGCCCGTACAGCAGAAAATTCAGCAGCGCCAGCACCGATGCCATGCCCGACAGGTGGTACACGAGCAGGTTCAGCGTGATGTTCTGGGTCCAGCTGCCGAGCACCGAAACGACCTGGCCGCACGCGTAGCGGCGCAAAGCCGGTTCGGCGAGCGCCGGAAACAGCCGGTCGTAGAAGCCGGGCTGCCGTGCCGTCGTGTTCATGCGAGTGCCTTGCCGCGCGTTTCCGGCGCGAAGAACACGACGATCGCCGCCGCGACGAACGCGACGATCGTGGTCGCGAGGCCCAGCACGAAGCCGCCGGCGCTCGAAGCCAGCGCACCGATGACGAGTGGCGCGATAAAGCCGCCGAGCCGTCCGCCGTTATAGGCGAGGCCCATGAGAAAGCCGCGCGAGGCCGTGTCGCCGATGATCTCGGCGAGAAAGGGGCCCGCACCCGCGAAGATGCCGTTCACGCCGAACCCGGTGAGAAAGATCGCGGCCATCAGCAGCAACGGATTCGCGGAGAAGATATAGACGCCCACGGCTGCTGCGCCCACGAGCAGATAAGCGATGAACATGGGCCGCCGGCCGATCCTGTCGACGAAGGCCGAGAACAGCAGGAAGCCCGAGATGGCGCCGAACTGCAACGCGAGAACGAACTTGAGGCTGTGCACGAAGTCGAGGTGCTTCACCGTCACGAGGAACGTGGGTGTCCACGTGAAAACGCCCCAGTACAGGTATTGCAGGAAGAAGATGAACGTGAACGCGGTCAGCAAGCCCCGCACGTTGAGCTGCGTGGCAGCGGCGGACTGATGCGCCTTGTCGTGCCGCGCGGCCTGTTTGCGTTCGAGCCAGATCGGCGATTCGGGCGTCTTGCGCGCGACCCAGAAGAGAATGAAGAACGGCAGCGCGCCGATCAGAAACAGCAGGCGCCAGCCGTTGCCGGCGAGTCCGCCGTTAGCCATGCTCACGATGCCCGCCACGCTGATGGCGATGATCGCGCCGATCGGCAGCCCCATCTGCATGAGCGCGCCGCCTTTGCCGCGCCGGCTCGCATGCCAGGTTTCGGCGACGAGCGCGGCGCCGGCCGTCCACATGCCGCCCATGCCCAACGCGCCGCAGAATCGCGAGACGGCGAACCAGTGCTCGTTCGGCGCAAACGCAAGCAGTCCTGAGAACAGTGAATAAATGCCGATGCACAGCAAGGCCGTACGCACGCGGCCGAGGCGATCCGACACATAGCCGAAGAGAATGCCGCCGACGATCTGCCCGGCGGCGGTGATGCTCGTGAAGAGGCCGAGCTGCGCTTTGCTCAGGCCGAACTGCAAGGCCAGCGTGGGCAACAGCAGCGACAGGAGAAAGGAGTCGTAGCTCTCGAAGGTCCAGCCCAGACCCGCCAGTGACAGCGAGCGCCATTCCGCGCGCGAGATGTCGCGGTACCCCTTCGCGTGCGTGCTGGCGCCGCTTGCCGCGGTCGCTACCGTCGCCGTTTCCGGTTTCATGTCTTGTCTCCTGATAGGTCCAACCCGTAGGTCGACGCGGCGGTTCCGCTGAACAGCGCGGCACGCTCGTCAGGCGACGCACTGCCTGCCAGGCGCTTAAAGGCGTTCCAGAGCACCGTGTAGCCGAACATCCCCTTGTCGACCGGGAAATTGCTTTCGAACATGCAGCGTTGCGCGCCGAAAAGCTCGACGCAGGTCTCGAACATCGGCGCCCACGCGGCCGCGAGGTCGGTGGACGACGGCGGGAGTTCGGCCGCCGCGAAGTCGAAACCGAATACGGTCAGGCCGGCGCCGCCGAGTTTCATGCGCGTGTTCGGCAGATGCGCGAGGCGCCGCAGTGCGGCCGTCCAGGCGCGTCGCACTTCGGCCTGCTCGCCGATGTAAGGCCCGATGCCGAGCGGACCGCCGAAGTGATCGATTACGATCGTCACGTTCGGCGCTTGCACGGCGAGGTCGTAGAGCGCATCGAGCTGGGTGTGATAGACCCAGGCGTCGAGACTGAGGCCGTATGTCGCGAGCGTTTGCACACCGTCGATAAACGACCGGCGCTGCATGAGATCGGGCGGCGGCACGACCGGGCTCGACCGCACCGCCTCGCTGTCATGCCATGCGAGCGGATTGCGAATGCCGCGCAGCCGCCCGCCCGAGACGTCGAGCATCTTTTCGAGCACCGGTGCGACGGCGTGACCGAGCGCGAGGTCCGCGCCGCCGACAATGGCCTCGCAGCAACGCGAAGCGCCATAGGCACCGCTGGCGAACATCGCGGCGACGCCGTTGGCGAATTCGACTTCGCCGACGGGTTTCATGGCGTCGGGGCCGTGGCTTCGCATCATGGAGCGGCACTGCACGTAGACCGTCGAGACGATGCGATGGCCGCCGCCCGTGTCCTGCCGCAATTCGTCGGCGAGGTAGCGGCCCGTCTGCCGGTCCCACAGGTGATGGTGCGCGTCGACGATGGCGAGATCCGGCTGCAACACTTCCTCGCGCCGCCGCGCGAGCCAGTTTTCCCGGATGGGCAGGTGAGGGGCGTGGACGATCTGCATGGCCTCGCCGCCTAGAACTTCTTGCGCATGCCGACCACGAAGCCGGTCTGGTCGTAGCCCGCCGCGACGGTGCCGTAGCCGTTCACGCCGAGCGCGGAGTTGCCCTTGTTGCGCGCGAAGCCGGCGGTCGCGTAGAGGTCGGTGCTTTTCGAGAGCAGGTAGTCGGCGCTGAGCACCGCCATCCAGGGATCGGCGCTCGTCGAATGGACGTCCTGGTAGTAGGCCGACGCGGTGACGGAGAAAACCGGCGTGAAGTTATAGAGCGCGCCGGCCCAGTACAGATTGGCGGCGCTCGACTGCGCACCGTTCGCGAGCGCGATCGGATTGGCAGGCAGGAACGCGTTCGACGCCTGCAGATAGCGATAGCCGGCGAATGCCTTCAGGCTGCCGATGACATACGTTGCCGCCGCGACCGCGCGCCGTTCCGTGGCGGTGTTCGTGGCGACGGTGTTGCTGTTGCGCTGTTCGTAGGACACGCTCGCCGCGAGCGGGCCGCGCGCGTAAGTAAGCGAGCCGCCGAAGTAGCGGCCGGTCAGTTGGGCGCCCGGCACTTCGCTGCCGTATCCCGTGTCATAGCGCGTGCTGTACATGGCCGCAACGGTTACGGGCCCGAACGCGCCGACGTATTTCGCGGCGTTGTCGATGCGCCCCGCGGCTGCGTAGTCGACCGACAAGGTCGAATAGCGCGACGACGCGCCCATCGGATCGAACACGACCGCCTGATCGTAGAAGACCGAGTTCTGCCGGCCGAAGGTCAGCTTCTGATTGCCGTACGCGAGGCCGACCCAGGCCTGGCGGCCGAAAAGGCGCGAGGTGGTGGCCGCATTGGCGCCCAGCCCCTTGGTCGATTGCGCGAGCGTGCCGTCGTTGATGTTGAAGCCGTTTTCGAGGGTGAAGATCGCCTGCATCCCGCCGCCGAGATCCTCGACGCCCTTCAAACCCCAGCGCGAACCCGAGAGATTGCCCGAGACCTCGCGGGTCACTGCGCCGCCCGTCGGCGTGTTGTTGATGTGCTCCACACCGACATCGACGATGCCATAAAGCGTCACGCTGCTTTGCGCATGCGCCGCGAGAGGAGTGAGCGCGAGCGCGGCCAGTGCAGCGGCGGCGCGCAACGGAACGGGAGGCTGGGTGGCGACGGTCGTGACGGCCTTTTTGTACGGCATGATGTCTCCGGAAAGTCGTTTAGGTATATTGAAGTTATGGGTGAGGCAACGGTGTCAGGTGCGCGAGGCTTCGCCGGCGTCCGCGCCGGGGTCTCCCAGCCACGCGATCGTCAGGGCGCCGACCAGCATCACGCACGCCACCGCGAGCAAAGGCGCGGTGAAGCTGCCGGAGAACTCCTTGATGCCGCCGATCATCGACGGCCCGACAAAACCGCCGAGGTTGCCGACCGAGACGATCAGCGCGAGGCCGCCTGCCGCGGCGCGGCCCGTGAGAAATCCGGAAGGGATCGCCCAGTAGGTTGCCTGGAAGGCGAGGATGCCGCTGACCGTCAGGCACAGCGCCATCAGCTTGAGCGTCGGGACGTCGAGCATCGTGCTGACAGCGAGCGACGCCGCGGCGAGGAGCAGCGCGCCCGCCACGTAGGGCACGCGGTTCGACGCGCGGTTGGCGACTCTCGCCCACACCAGCATGAGCACGGCGCCGAGCGCGTAGGGAATCGCCGCGAGCCAGCCGACGACCGCATGGCTGACACCGAATTGCTTGATGATTTGCGGCATCCACAAGCCGACGCCGATCGAGCCGACAATCCCGCAGAAGTTGACGAACGCCAGCACGAAGACTCGCCAGTTCGTCATGGCGTCGCGCAGCCTGGCGCCATGTTTTCTGGCGATGCCCTGCTGTTCGAGCGCGAGGCGTTGCGCGAGGAGCTGCTTGTCTTCCTCGCTCAGCCAGCGCGCTTTCTCCGGACGGTCGGCCAGCACGAAGAGACACACGATGCCGAGCAGGATGGCCGGCAAGCCTTCCGCGAGCAGAAGCCATTGCCAACTGTGCAGCCCGTGCAGGCCGCTCAGTTGCAGCAGCGCCCCGGAGATCGGCGAGCCGATCATGTTCGCGACCGGAATGCCGACGAGGAAGGCCGCCGTGATCTTCGCGCGCCATCTGCCGGGGAACCAGTGCGTGAAATACAGATAGATGCCGGGCGTGAAGCCGGCTTCCGCGAGACCGAGCAGGAAGCGGGCGGCGGCAAAGCTCTTCGGCCCCGTGACGAAAGCCGTCGCCATCGAAATCAGGCCCCACGTAATCATGATCCGGGCGATCCAGACGCGCGCGCCGACCTTCTGCATGATCAGATTGCTCGGGATTTCGAACAGGAAATAGCCGATGAAAAAGAGCCCGGCGCCCAGGCCGAATTCCTGGGCGGTGAGGCCGAGCTCGCGGTTCATCGTCAGTGCTGCGAATCCGACGTTGGTGCGGTCGAGATAACTGACCACGTAGCACGCGAAAATGAACGGCAATATCCGGCGATAGGCCTTGGCCAGCGTGCGCTCGCTGGCGGCATAGTGCTCCGGGTGCATTGCCGGATGCCCGGGCATGGGGTTGTCGGGCGGCGCGCTGTTCGCGCTCAAGGTTCGGGAAACTTGCATGTGCGCTCCTCCATTGCGCCTCGCCGGGCGCAACGTGTTCTGATCGGACGGGCGGGTCGCGGCAGCGATCCGCCTGGATGCCGGCTAGTGAGTGTGCCTGGCCTGCTGAGGAAGCGGGCCGGCGATATCCATGTCGGCTCGCAGGACGGTTCCCGAGACGGATTCAGTCATGAAGAGCGTCTTCATGTCGGGCCCGCCAAAGCAAAGATTGGTGAGCGATGCGCCTGCCGGACTGGTCAGGACAACTTCGGGTTCCGCCAGGTGATTGAGGACCCACGCACGGCCAAGACCGGGATTGGCGACGAACAGGCGTCCCGCCGTATCGATGGTGAGTCCGTCCGGGCCGCTCGGGCCATACGAGGTAAAGAACTGCCCGACCTTGCTGACCGATCCGTCCGCCTGAAGCGGGACGCGCCACACGCAATTGCCGCGTGTCATCGCGACGTAGAGCACCTTTTCGTCGGGCGAGAGCACGAGGCCGTTGGGGCTCGGGCAATTGCCGAGCAGCATATCGAGCTTGCCCTGCGGCGAAAGACGGTAGACGCGCCCGGTCGGATCGTGCAGACCTGTCTGCCCCTGGTCCGTGAAGTACAGATTGCCGGCCGAGTCGAAGGTCAGATCGTTGACGCCCCGGAAGCGCTCGGTATTGCGGCGCTCGAGATAAGGCGACACTGTGCCGCGCTCGATGTCCAGCCGCATCAGCCCGTTGCGATAGTCGGTGATGAGCAGGTGGGCGTCGTCGAGCCGCTTCATGCCGTTGGGCTCGCCGTCGTATTCGGCGATCAGTTCCCACTCGCCGTCGCCGGCAATGCGGAAGATGCGGCCATGCGGAATGTCGGTCACGTAGAGATGACCCGTAGGACTCCAGACCGGGCCTTCGAGAAACGAATCGGTCGACTGACCGCCGCGATTGGCGCGCGCCCATTCGGTCTGCACGCCGGGCTTGCGAAAACGCTCCGGCATGCGGGTGAAGACTTCCGCTTCGCGGACTTCCGGGGACTTGAGCAAATACATATCAACCTCTGACTCTGGCGCCGATCACACGAGGCGTTGGGCGTGCTCTTCGATCGCTGCGAGCACATTCGCCGCCGCACCCTTGCCCATGTTCACGTAGGCCGCGTCGCTCACGCCGCCGATATGCGGCGACAGGATCACGTTGGTCACGCGCTGGAACGGGTGGGGATGCGCCATCGGTTCGACGTCGAAGCTGTCGAGACCTGCCGCGCGCACCTGGCCGCTGGCGAGGGCGTCGACGAGTGCGGGCTCGTCGATGAGTCCGCCGCGTGCGGTATTGACGAGAATGACGCCCGGCTTGAGCCTGGCGAGCGTCTCGCGATCGATCATCTGGCGGTTTTCGGCCGTCAGCGGACAGTGCAGCGAGACCACGTCGGCCGATGCGTAAAGCTCGTCGAGCGTGACGAGCTTTACGCCGGCGGGGGCTTCCTTCGTATAGGGATCGAACGCGATCACCTGCATGTCGAAGGCCTGGGCCGCAGCGGCGACCCGCCGGCCGATCGCGCCGAGACCCACGAGACCGAGGGTTCGGCCGTTGAGCTCGACCGACTTATGCGTCGACTTGTCCCAATGTCCGGCACGCATGCGCCCATCGAGCTGGGTCACGGACTTGGCGCACGCGAGAATCAGCGCCCAGGCATGCTCGGCGACGGCGGCCGCGTTTGCGCCGGCCGCGGCGCGAACGGCGATGCCGCGTTGCGCCGCGGCGTCCTGATCGATCACGTCGATGCCGCTGCCGTGCTTGGAAATGACCCGCAGGTTTTCGCTGGCATCCATGATGCGCGCGTTGACCTTGCCATACCGGACGATGATCGCGACCGGCTTGTACTGTGCGCACAGCGTGACGATGTCGTCCTCGGTCGGCTGCTTGCCCGCGAAGACCACCTCGAAGCGGTCGAGCAACGCGAGCGCTTGCGGCGCGAGATCCGCCGCCGTGACGAGCACGACAGGTTTCTGGTTGGCCGTTTGCATTACAGCGCCTCGCCTTCGGCCAGCATGCCGGCCGCGCGCAATTCCTTTTCCACCCAGGCCGGCCGCAGCGCCTCGCCGTTGCGGATCGCGGCGATACGCGCCGTTTCCGCGTCGAGCTTCTTCTGCGCGAGCACGAGAATCTGCTCGACTTCTTCGCGCGCAATCACGACGACGCCGTCGGCGTCTCCCACGATGAGGTCGCCCGGTTTGACGGCGGCACCGGCAACGGCGATCGGATGATTCACGCGGCCCGCGACGCCCTTGGTCGGGCCGCACGGATTCAGGCCGGCCGAGAAGACCGGGAACGCGCCGTTCGCGAGTTCGTGCGAGTCGCGCACCGCCGCGTCGATCACGAAGCCGGCAAAGCCGCTTGCGTGCGCCTGGGTCGCCATGATTTCGCCGATGAGCGCGCAGCTCTGATCGCCCTTGCCATCGACGACGATCACGTCGCCGGGTTTGGCGATGGCGAGCGCGGCATGGATGGCGAGGTTGTCGCCTTGGCGGACTTCGACGGTCACGGCCGGGCCCGCGACCTTCATGTTCGGCGACAGGGGCTTGACGCGGCCGTGCAGGGTGCCGCGGCGGCCGGCAACGTCGGCAAGAATGGCGGCCTGAAAACGGGACGCGGCCTCGACGAGTTCAGGTGAAACGCGTTCGAAGTCGCGAACGATGGCGGGAGTTGCGTTGGAAATTGCGCTCATGGGAGTAGCCTCATGTATTGAGTTGTACAATGTACAACTGTGTTGTACTTAATGAAACTACTTTAGCCGCGCGATTAATCGGTATCCACTGGTGTTTACCCTTTTATGGTATAAAACGACGTTGTACGATGTACAATTCTCCGATTGACCAATTCGGGGATTGCGATGGGAAACGAAGGGGTTCAGTCAGTTGAAAAGGCGCTGGCGCTGCTCGATTGCTTCAAGCCTGGCGCGGAATCGCTGTCGCTCGCCGCGCTCGCGCAGGCGTCGGGCATGCACAAGACGACGGTGTATCGCCTGATGAATTCGCTGGAGCGGACGAACTACGTCATACGCTCGGAGGCGGGGATGTATTCGTTGGGTCCGAGGGTGCTGTATCTCGGGAAGCTCTACGAGCAATCCTTCCATCTGTCGTCGGTGGTCGAGCCGATTCTGCACGCACTGGCCGCCGCAACGAAGGAAAGCGCATCGTACTACGTTCTCGGGAATTCCCAGCGTCTTTGCCTGTTCAGGGCGGAGCCGGCGGAGGGTTTGCGCGAGACGCGGCTTCCCGGAACCTCTCTGCCGCTCGACGATACGGCGATTGGATGCGTCCTGCGGTTCTGGGCATTGGGCGAGCCGGTTTTCGATGCCACGCCGGACATTCCGCTTTTCACTTCCGGCGCGCGTGACCAGCATACGGCCGCCTTCGCCACGCCGGTTTTCGGTGCGGAAGACAAGTGCGTGGCCGCGCTTACGCTGTCCGGGCCGGCATCGAGGCTCGAGGCGGCCCACGAGTCGGGAGAGTTCAAAGGCCTGCAGCTACGCGCAGCGTTCGATCTTTCGCGCAAGCTCGGGGCGAGCGTTGGGCTCTGTGAGCGCATGTATGGTGGTGCGTAGACTTTGGGAGCGGAGTAGGCGTGGTGCCAATTCGCTCGGGGGCAGTTGTCGCCCGGGTGACGGGCTCGATGGTTGAGCCGGAAAAGACAAAAACCCCGTAAGCTTTTGCGGCTTACGGGGTTTTGTGTTCAATCAATGTTTGGTGGAGGCGGCGGGAATCGAACCCGCGTCCAGAAGTCCTCTACGACCAGTTCTACATGTTTAGTTCTGTCTTTTGATTTAACCGGAGCGACGCGGACGAACACGCTGCGCTACGGCGATTCACTAGATTTTCGACCCGGACGTCGTGACGCCGCCAAGGCTTAACTGACGTATATGACCTCTGTCGGTATTGCTACCGGTCTTGCGACACTAGCCCGTCAGTGAACTAGGCAGAGGACGGCGGCCCTTAGGCTGCCAGTGCGAACGTATCGTCGTTTGCAGTTACGTTTTTCCCATTGATTAACGAGGTGACGGGTCCTCGACATGCCCTAGCCGCTTCGCAACCCCTGTCGAAACCAGGTCGCCCCCGCGGTTCGTTGCTCTGAATCTATGAGCCAAGTGGAGATTTTACAATAGATCGACGGCCGCGTCGTGTTTCCGCGTACTTCCGGTTGGCGGCGCGCCAGTGCGGAGGCTATGCAATTGTGTCAGCAAGTGTGTCGGATCGGCGCGATACGGCTGTGATGCCGGTGAATTGGCGTCACGTAATCAGCTGATTTCGCGCAGCAGCTTCTGCAACTCGGCCGGCGATCTGACCACGTGCTGAGCGTGCCATTGCGTCGGCGGGATATCGTTACCGCAATAGCCGTATGCCGCGGCGACGGTTTTCATGCCGGCGGCAAAGCCCGCCTGCACGTCGCGAAGGTCGTCGCCGACATAGACGATGCGCTCCGGCGCCATGTCCAGTTCGCGCGCGGCATGCAGCAAGGGCGCGGGGTGCGGCTTTGGATGCGGGGTGGTGTCGCCGCTCACCACGCAGCCTGCCCGTTCCTCGAGGCCGAGTTGCGCGACCAGCGGCTCGGTGAGCCGCGTGACCTTGTTCGTGACGATGCCCCAGCGCACGCCGCGCGCGTCGAGTTCGTCGAGCACTTCGGCGATGCCCGGAAAGAGCGTGGTCTCGATGCACAGATCCGCTTCGTAGTTGGCGAGGAATTCCTCGCGCATCGAGGTGAATTTGTGATGATCCGGTCCAATGCCGAACGCGCCGCCGATCAGCCCACGCGCACCCGCGGACGCGAGTGGACGCAGCTTTTCGAGCGGGACCATGTCGAGTCCGCGATCGTGGCGCATCTTGTTGACGGCCGCCGCGAGATCGGGTGCCGTGTCGGCTAGCGTGCCGTCGAGGTCGAAAAGCACGGCCTGGCAAAGACCGAGTGCGTCGTCATTGTCTTCGCGTTGGGGTAGGGGAGTCGGGTCGCTCATTGTTCGATCGGAGGCTGCAGGTCAAAGCGGGTCGGGACGTTCAGGTGTCGAGGCGGCAGGCGAGCATGTAGTTGACGCTCGTGTCGGCCGACAGCACGAAATGCTTGCTGAGCGGGTTATAGACGATGCCCTTGATGTCGGTCGTGTGCAGGCCGGCGGCGCGCACGAAGCCCGCGAGTTCCGATGGACGGATGAAGCGCGCGTAGTCGTGCGTGCCCTTGGGCAGCATCCGCGCGATGTATTCGGCGCCGATCACCGCGAACAGGTACGACTTCACGTTGCGGTTCAAGGTGGAGAAGAACACCCAGCCGCCCGGCTTCACGAGTTTCTTGCAGGCGTCGACGATTGCGGCCGGCTCGGGCACGTGTTCGAGCATTTCCATGCAGGTGACCACGTCGTAGGTGGCCGGTTCGCGGGCAGCGAGTGCTTCGGCGGCGATTTCTTCGTAATCGACTGTTACACCGCTTTCAAGGCTGTGCAGATCTGCGACGCCGAGTGCCTGCGTCGACAGGTCGATGCCCTTCACATGGGCGCCGAGACTCGCCATCGATTCCGACAGAATGCCGCCGCCGCAACCGATATCCAGCACTTTTTTGCCAGCCAGATGCGCGTGAGCGTCGATCCAGCCGAGGCGAATCGGGTTGAGTTCGTGCAACGGCTTGAATTCGGCATTCGGGTCCCACCACCGATGCGCGAGGTCGCTGAATTTCTGTAGTTCGTGGGGATCGGCGTTGGTCATGGCGAAAGCTGCCTCGATGAGAGCGGTGAGCGAGCGCTCGAGGATAAACCCCGAGTATATAGGGCGAGAGACGGGGCGGCAAAAGTGCCGGCTCGATGAGGCGCGCGGGCATAAAAAAAGCCCCGCCAGAGCGGGGCTTTCGATACTGCGGTAAGTCGCAGCTTACTGCTTCGGCGTACCGACAACTTCGACTTCCACGCGACGGTCCGGTGCGAGGCAGGCGATGAGTTGCTTGCGGTTCTTCTGGTTGCAGCCGGTCGTGACCGGGTTGCGGCGACCCTTGCCTTCCGTGTAGATACGGTTGGATTCGATGCCCTTGCTGACCAGGAATGCCTTCACAGCTTGAGCACGGCGCATCGACAGACGGTCGTTGTATGCGTCCGAACCGATACGGTCGGTGTGACCCGTAGCGACCACGACTTCGAGGTTGATGCCTTGAATCTTCGCTGCCAGTTCGCTCAGACGTTCCTTGCCAGCCGGCTTCAGGATTGCCTTGTCGAAGTCGAACAGAGCGTCGGCTTGGTACGTAATCTTCTGGCTGGTGATCGGAGCGACCGGAGCGACCGGTGCCGGCGGGGTAGGAGCTTGAGCAACCAGAGCGCCGTCGCACTTGGCGTTAGCCGTTGCCGGCGTCCAGAATGCATCGCGCCAGCAAAGCTCGTTCGTGCCGTTCATCCACACGTATTCGCCGGTGCCATTCACCCAGTTGTCGTTCGTGGCTTGTCGCGACGCCGGCACCGACTGTGCCATGGCGGATGCAGCCATAACCGCGGTAGCTGCAATGAACGCGAGCTTTGAAAGTTTATTCATATTTCTCCTCTCGAAATTGAGATTACCGCAGGTTTACTGCGAGCCTGTTGACGAAGACAAGTCATACATTGCTCGAAGTATAACATTGGTGCAGAACAAAAAACGTCTGTGTAGACTTCGAGCAGCGTCTGACTCTTTGTGCGTTGGCATTTTGCCATATCGTTCCCCTCCTACGAAAAAAAAATCCGCCCCCCATCAAATCCCTCTTCAATTGTGGTGCATGCGCAACAAAGATATTCGCCGCGCGGGTACGCCAGGCCTGGCTCAGCGGCGAATCGCCGCATGCAGGAATCGAGCCTGATCGTGACAGAAAGTGGCAGGCCGGAATGGTGTTTTCGCATGCCCTCTAATATGTATACGTACCATCGCCGGAGGCGGATGCCCGGCATGTTAGAATCGCGTGATGCGTTGCGCCTGCAATGCTTACGCGAAGGTGCTGCGAACCCGTCGCCTTCGCACGTAAAAGATACGGATAATGGATCAATTCGCCAAAGAGACTCTGCCAATCTCCCTAGAGGAGGAAATGCGCCGTTCGTATCTCGATTACGCGATGAGCGTGATCGTAGGGCGAGCGCTTCCCGATGTCCGCGATGGCCTGAAGCCGGTGCACCGGCGCGTGCTGTACGCGATGCACGAACTGAACAACGACTGGAACCGGGCGTACAAGAAGTCGGCGCGTATCGTCGGCGATGTCATCGGTAAATACCATCCGCACGGCGACACGGCTGTCTACGACACCATCGTTCGCATGGCGCAGGACTTCTCGCTGCGCTACATGCTGGTCGACGGCCAGGGCAACTTCGGTTCGGTCGACGGCGACAACGCTGCGGCCATGCGCTACACCGAAATCCGCATGGCGAAGATCGGCCACGAACTGCTGGCCGACATCGACAAGGAAACGGTCGACTTCGTGCCGAACTACGACGGCAGCGAAAACGAACCGGCCATCCTGCCCGCGCGCATCCCGAACCTGCTGATCAACGGTTCGTCGGGCATCGCGGTCGGCATGGCAACCAACATCCCGCCGCACAACCTCAACGAGGTCGTCGACGCCTGTCAGCATCTGCTGAAAAACCCCGAAGCGACGATCGACGAGCTGATCGAGATCATCCCCGCGCCCGACTTCCCGACCGCCGGCATCATCTATGGCGTGGCAGGCGTGCGCGACGGCTATCGCACGGGGCGCGGCCGCGTGGTCATGCGCGCGCTCACGCACTTCGAGGAAATCGACCGCGGCCAGCGCATGGCGATCATCGTCGACGAGCTGCCGTATCAGGTGAACAAGCGTTCGCTGCTCGAGCGTATCGCCGAGCTCGTCAACGAGAAGAAGCTCGAAGGCATTTCCGACATCCGCGACGAATCCGACAAGAGCGGCATGCGCGTCGTGATCGAGTTGAAGCGCGGCGAAGTGCCCGAGGTCGTGCTGAACAATCTGTACAAGGCGACCCAACTTCAGGACACCTTCGGCATGAACATGGTCGCGCTCGTCGACGGCCAGCCTAAGCTGCTGAATCTGAAGGAAATGCTGACGTGCTTCCTGTCGCATCGCCGGGAAGTGCTGACGCGGCGCACGGTCTTCGAACTGCGCAAGGCGCGCGAACGCGGCCACGTGCTCGAAGGTCTCGCGGTTGCGCTCGCGAACATCGACGAATTCATCGCGCTCATCAAGGCCGCGCCCACGCCGCCTATCGCCAAGCAGGAACTGATGTCGCGCGCGTGGGATTCGTCGCTCGTGCGCGACATGCTGTCGCGCGCCGAGGCTGACAACGCCACGGCGGGTGGCCGCGAGGCTTACCGTCCGGAAGGGCTGAACCCGTCGTTCGGCATGCAGGCCGACGGTCTCTACCGTCTGTCCGACACCCAGGCGCAGGAAATCCTGCAGATGCGTCTGCAGCGCCTGACCGGTCTCGAGCAGGACAAGATCATCGGCGAGTACCGCGACGTCATGGCGCAGATCGCCGACCTGCTCGACATCCTGGCGCGCCCGGAGCGCATTTCGGCGATCATCGTCGAGGAACTCACGTCGATCAAGGCCGAATTCGGCGATGCGCGCCGCTCGAAGATCGAGCTGAACGCGACCGAACTGAATACCGAAGACCTGATCACGCCGCAGGAAATGGTCGTGACCATGTCGCACGCGGGTTACGTGAAATCGCAGCCGTTGTCCGAATATCGGGCCCAGAAGCGCGGTGGTCGCGGCAAACAGGCCACCTCGATGAAGGAAGACGACTGGATCGACACGCTCTTCATCGCCAATACGCACGACCACATTCTGTGCTTCTCGAACCGCGGCCGCGTGTACTGGGTCAAGGTCTACGAAGTGCCGCAGGGCTCGCGCAATTCGCGCGGCCGCCCGATCGTCAACATGTTCCCGTTGCAGGAAGGTGAAAAGATCACGGTCGTGCTGCCGGTCAAGGAGTTTTCGGCCGACAAATTCGTGTTCATGGCCACCGCGTTAGGAACGGTAAAAAAGACTCCGCTCGAAGCATTCAGCCGCCCGCTGCGCAAGGGTATTATTGCGGTCGGTCTCGATGAGGGCGACTACCTGATCGGCGCGGCCATTACGGACGGCCAGCACGACGTGATGCTGTTCTCGGATTCGGGCAAGGCGGTGCGCTTCGACGAAAACGACGTGCGTCCGATGGGCCGTGAAGCGCGCGGCGTGCGCGGCATGCAGCTCGAAGACGGGCAGAGCGTGATCGCGCTGCTGGTGGCCGGCGACGAGCAGCAGTCGGTGCTGACCGCGACCGAAAACGGTTTTGGCAAGCGCACTTCGATCACCGAGTACACGCGTCACGGCCGCGGCACGAAGGGCATGATCGCGATCCAGACGTCGGAGCGTAACGGCAAGGTCGTCGCCGCGACGCTGGTGGACCCGGAGGCGCAGATCATGCTGATCACGACGACGGGCGTGCTGATCCGCACGCGTGTCTCGGAAATCCGCGAAATGGGGCGCGCAACCCAAGGTGTTACACTCATCAGCCTTGACGAAGGGACCAAGCTGTCCGGTCTGCAACAGGTGGCTGAGGCTGAAGGCGAGGCGGAGAGCGATTCCGAAAGCCCCGCTGAAGGCGACAACGACGAAGGCGGCGCGGTCTGATCCGTGCCGGTGGTTTCAGCCCCGGTTAATAAGTTGAAGCTACGCTGCGAATCCTCGCGTATCGGGCCGATACGCGCTTCCAGCGAGGCGCGCGGTTCAAGTTAATTTCTCTTAGGGAGTAATGATGCAAAAACGATTCAAACAACTGATGTTGCTGGCTGCCCTCGTACCGACCTTCGCCATGGCTCAAGCGCTGCAGAACCAGGCGCCGGCGGCACCGGCTGCTGCCGCAGCACCGGTTGATCCGGCCAAGCAGGCTGCCATCAAGGACCTGCTCGACGCCATCGACGCGCAGAAGCTGGTCGGTGCAATCGGCAACAGCGCGCAGATGCAGGCCAAGCAGCTCGTGCCGGCCATCCTGTCGGACGCGCTGAGCGAAAACAAGACGCTGACGGACAAGCAGAAGCAGGCTGCCGTTCCGTCGCTGCAGCAGAACGCAGTGCCGAAGCTGGTCGACGGCGCAGGTCAGGTGTTCGCAACGGACGCCTTCCGTCAGGACGCAATGCAGGCTCAGTACGACGCGTACGCGAAGTACTACAGCACGTCGGAAATCAAGGACCTGACCACGTTCTACAAGAGCCCGACTGGCCGCAAGTTCATCCAGGTGCAGGATCAGGTTGGTCGCGACGTCGTGAACGGTCTGATGCAGAAGTACATGCCGGAATCGATCAAGGCAACGCGCGCTCAAGCCGACAAGGAAGTCGCTTCGGTCAAGCCGGCCGCCAAGTAAATTCCGCTCGCACGGCTGCGCTGAGTGCGCAGCCTGCCGCCGCGTCCGTCGGGTCAATGCCCGGGAGGGCGCAGCCGCCGGGCCACGCGGCGTGGCGGGTTGGCGGCGACAATGCGATAATGGCCGTTTGCGCACTGGCGCAGACGGCCATTTTCTTTTTCGGCGAGCCATTTCGCAGGTCTTTTCGCCGATTTCCCGCGCGATTCCGTTTTTTCGCGCCCGCTTCCAGGACTCCACATGCGCGTCTTTAATTTCTCCGCCGGCCCGGCGGCCATGCCCGAAGAAGTGCTGCGCCAGGCAGCCGACGAGATGCTCAACTGGCACGGCAGCGGCATGAGCGTGATGGAAATGAGCCATCGCGGCAAGGAGTTCATGTCGATCCACGAGGAAGCGTTGACCGATCTGCGCGAATTGCTGCAGGTGCCGGCCAGTCATCGCATCCTGTTCCTGCAGGGCGGCGGGCTCGGCGAAAACGCCATCGTGCCGATGAATCTGCTCGGCACGAAGCCGCGCGCCGACTTCGTCGTGACTGGCTCGTGGTCGCAGAAGTCGTTCAAGGAAGCGCAGAAATACGGCACCGTGCATCTGGCCGCGACCGGTCAGACCGCGAGCGGCTTTACGCGCGCGCCGGCGCACTCGGAATGGCAATTGTCGGACGATCCGGCCTACGTGCATCTGTGCACGAACGAGACGATTCACGGCGTCGAGACGTTTGAGATTCCCGATCTAGGCGAGATTCCGCTCGTTGCGGACGCGTCGTCGCATATCCTGTCGCGCCCGATGGACATCGCCAAATACGGCGTGCTGTTCGGCGGCGCGCAGAAGAATATCGGCATGGCCGGCGTCACGGTCGTGATCGTGCGCGAGGACATGCTCGATCGCGCGATGCCGATCTGTCCGTCGGCGTTCGAATGGAAGACCGTCGCCGAAAACAATTCGATGTACAACACGCCGCCCACCTACGCGATCTATATCGCCGGGCTCGTGTTCAAGTGGTTGAAAAAGCAGGGCGGCCTGGCGGCGATGGAAGCGCGCAATCTCGAAAAGTCGAAGCTGCTGTACGACGCGATCGATTCGAGCCGCTTCTATCTGAACAAGGTCGAACGTGGCTCGCGTTCGCGGATGAACGTACCGTTCTTCCTCGTCGACGAGTCGCGCAACGAAGATTTCCTGACCGGCGCGAAAGCGCGGGGATTGGTGCAGCTAAAGGGCCACAAGTCCGTCGGCGGCATGCGGGCGTCGATTTATAACGCCGTCCCGCTCGAAGGCGTCAAGTCGCTTGTCGAATACATGAAGGAATTCGAACAGCGCAGCGCCTGAGCCGTATTGACCGGCAGGCGCGCGCATCTTTTCCAGCAGTTACCCGGCAGAGCCATTTTTCACGCATGGACGACGAACTCAATACACGACTCAAACCTCTGCGCGATCGTATCGACGCGCTCGACGCGCAACTGATCGCGCTCCTGAACCAGCGCGCGTCGGTCGCGCTCGAGGTGGGCGAGGTCAAGAAGCATTTCAACGCGCCGGTGTTCCGCCCCGAGCGCGAATTGCAGGTGATCGCGCGCTTGCAGGAGATGAGCGCGGGACCGCTCAAGGACGAGCATATCGGCGCGATCTGGCGCGAGATCATGGCGGCGAGCCGCGCGCTCGAAAAGACGCTCAAGGCGGCCTACCTCGGGCCGGTCGGCACCTATAGCGAACAGGCGATGCACGAGTACTTCGGTCAGTCGATCGAAGGGCTGCCGTGTCCGTCGATCGACGAAGTGTTCCGCGCGGTCGAGGCGGGCGCCGCCGACTTCGGCGTCGTGCCGGTCGAGAATTCGACCGAAGGCGCGGTGTCGCGCACGCTCGATCTGTTGCTGCAGACGCAGTTGATTATCGGCGGCGAACTCGCGTTGCCGATCCATCACAACCTGCTCACACAAAACGGTCTCGCCGGTGTGGCGCGCGTATGCGCGCATGCGCAGGCGCTCGCGCAGTGCCAGCGCTGGCTATCGACGAACGCGCCGCATCTGAAGCGCGAGGCGGTGTCGAGCAATGCGGAAGCCGCGCGCATGGCGGCCGAAGATCCGAGCGTTGCCGCCGTCGCCGGCGACCGCGCCGCGATCCACTACGGCCTGCAGGTCACCAACGCGCTGATTCAGGACGACCCGCACAACCGCACGCGCTTCGTCATGATCGGCAAGCAGCCGACCGGCCCGAGCGGTCACGACCAGACCTCGCTGATCGTGTCGGTTCCCAACGAGCCGGGCGCGATGGTCAAGCTGCTCGAGCCGCTCTCGCGCCACGGCGTGTCGATGACGCGTTTCGAGTCGCGTCCGGCGCGCGTCGGCACGTGGGAGTATTACTTCTACATCGACATCGAGGGTCATCGCGACGATGCGGCCGTGGCCGCCGCGCTGGCCGGACTCGGCGAGAAGGCCGCGTTCCTGAAGATACTCGGCTCGTATCCGCGCGCCCGCTAGGGCGGGCAGCGGAATCCGTGCGACGCGCAGTGCGTTGCCCGGCGGCCTGCTCCGGGTGTTCGGACGGCAGATTTACGCGTGTTTCACCCATCAGCTTCACCCATCATCGTCGTTCGGAGATTTTTTCATGACAGCGTCTTTCGGCCCTTCCTACGTGCGCGCGATCGCGCCGTACATCGCCGGCAAGCCGATTTCGGAAGTGGCCCGCGAGTTCGGTCTCGAAGAGGCGAGCATCGTGAAGCTGGCGTCGAATGAAAATCCGCTCGGCATGCCTGCCTCGGCGCAGCGCGCGATGACGCAGGCGATCGCCGATCTTGGCCGTTATCCGGATTCGAACGGCTTCGAGCTGAAGGCGGCACTCGCCGCGCGCTACGGCGTGCCGGCCGAGTGGATCACGCTCGGCAACGGCAGCAACGACATTCTCGAACTCGCCGCTCATGCGTTCGTCGAGAAAGGCCAGGCGGTCGTGTTCTCGCAGTATTCGTTCATGGTCTATGCGCTTGCGGCGCAGGGCGTCGGCGCGCGCGCGATCGCTGTGCCGGCGGTGCGTCATGGTCACGATCTCGACGCGATGCTCGCCGCGATCGACGACGACACCCGGCTTGTCTTCGTCGCCAATCCGAACAATCCGACCGGCACGTTCGTCGACGGCCCGACACTCGCGGCGTTTCTCGACAAGGTGCCGCGCCATGTGGTCGTGGTGCTCGACGAGGCGTACACCGAATATCTGCCGGCGGACAAGCGCTACGATTCGATCGACTGGGTGCGCCGCTACCCGAACCTGCTCGTGTCGCGCACGTTCTCGAAGGCGTTCGGGCTCGCCGGTTTGCGCATCGGCTTTGCGATCGCGCAGCCTGAATTGACCGATCTGCTGAACCGTCTGCGTCAGCCGTTCAACGTGAATACGCTCGCGCAGGCCGCGGCCATCGCCGCACTGAACGACAGCGAGTTTCTCGAAAAGAGCGCGGCGCTGAATGCGCAAGGCTATCGTCGTTTGACCGAGGCGTTCGACCGGCTCGGCCTCGAATACGTGCCGTCCGCGGGCAATTTCGTGCTCGTGCGCGTCGGCAACGACGATTCGGCGGGCGCCCGTGTGAACCTCTCGCTGCTCAAACAGGCCGTGATCGTGCGGCCGGTCGCCAACTACGGTTTGCCGCAATGGCTGCGTATTACGATCGGGCTGCCCGAGGAAAACGACGCGTTTGTCGCGGCGCTCGAAAAGGCGCTTGCGGAGCTTGCCGCGCCTTTGGCGTGAATCAGCGCTGATCCTTCTTGAACCGCGCGCCCGCCCAGCGAGGCTGGCGTGCTTATTGTGTAACCGACTGTGTGACCGACGTGGCCGCGTTTTCTTTTGACAAGCTGGTGATTTTCGGTGTCGGCCTGATCGGCGGATCGCTCGCGCGCGCTTTGCGCGAACGCGGCGAGGCCGATGGGGCGCGCACGGTGATCGGCGTGGGACGGACGTCCGCGTCGAGCGAGCGCGCCTTGGCGCTCGGTGTGATCGATGACGCCGCGGCGCTCGACGACGATGCCGCGTTGCGCGCCGCGCTCGCCGGCGCGGATTTCGTGCTGCTCGCGGCGCCTGTCGCCCAGACGCAGCCGTTGCTCGAGCGCATCGCGCCGTATCTCGATGCAAACACGATCGTTACCGACGCGGGCAGCACCAAGTCCGACGTGGTGGCCGCGGCGCGCGCGGCGCTCGGCGCGCGGATCGGCCAGTTCGTGCCGGGCCATCCGATTGCCGGGCGCGAGTCGAGCGGCGTCGACGCCGCCTTGCCCGATCTGTACGTGAATCGCAACGTCGTGCTGTGTCCGCTGCCGGAGAATGCGCCGCAGGCGGTCGAGCGGGTCGCGGCGATGTGGCGCGCAACCGGCGCGCTCGTGCGGGTCATGCTGCCCGAGCAGCATGACCGCGTGTTCGCGTCGGTCAGCCATCTGCCGCACGTGCTGTCGTTCGCGCTCGTCGAGCAGATTCTCAATTCGCCCGATGCCGCGTTGAAGTTCTCGTTCGCGGCGGGCGGCTTTCGCGACTTCACACGCATCGCCGCGTCGAGCCCGGAAATGTGGCGCGACGTGTGCGTCGCCAATCGGGCCGCGTTGCTCGACGAACTCGACGCTTACACCGCGGTGCTCGCGCGCCTGCGCACGGCGATCGAAGCCGGCGACGGCGCCGCGCTCGAAGCCGTGTTCGCGCGCTCGCGCGTCGCGCGCAGTCAATGGCAGGAACAGCGCGCAACCGGCGTGGCCGGCAGCGACGCGTCGAAATAACCGGAAACTGGACTCATCATGGAATTCCTCGATCTCGGACCTTTTTCCCGTGCGTCCGGCACGGTTCGTCTGCCCGGCTCGAAGAGCATCTCGAACCGTGTGCTACTGCTCGCGGCGCTCGCCGAGGGCGACACGACGATCACGAACCTGCTCGATTCCGACGACACCCGCGTGATGCTCGACGCGCTCGAAAAGCTCGGCGTGCGTCTGAAGCGCGACGGCGACACCTGCGTCGTCACCGGCACGCGCGGCGCGTTCACCGCGCGCACGGCCGACCTGTTCCTCGGCAACGCGGGCACGGCGGTGCGTCCGCTGACCGCGGCGCTCGCCGTGAACGGCGGCGACTACCGGATCCACGGCGTGCCGCGCATGCACGAGCGGCCGATCGGCGATCTCGTCGACGGCTTGCGGCAGATCGGTGCGCAGATCGACTACGAGCAGAACGAAGGCTATCCGCCGCTGCGCATTCGCCCCGCGCAGATTTCCGCCGAGGCGCCGATCCGCGTGCGCGGCGACGTGTCGAGCCAGTTCCTGACCTCGCTGCTGATGACGCTGCCGCTCCTGCGTACCGCGAGCGGCGTCACCACCGTGCAGGTGGAGGGCGAGCTGATCTCGAAGCCGTACATCGAGATCACGATCAAGCTGATGGAGCGCTTCGGCATCAAGGTCGAGCGGCACGGCTGGCACCAGTTCGTCGTGCCGGCGGGGCAGCGCTATCAGTCGCCGGGCCGGATCATGGTGGAGGGCGATGCGTCGTCGGCGTCGTATTTCCTTGCGGCGGGCGCGCTCGGCGGCGGCCCGCTGAAAGTGGAGGGCGTCGGCCGCGCGAGCATCCAGGGCGACGTCGGCTTTGCCGATGCGCTGATCCGGATGGGCGCGAACCTGCAGATGGGCGAGGACTGGATCGAAGTGCGCGGCGTCGGCAACGATCACGGCAAGCTCGACCCGATCGACATGGACTTCAACCTGATTCCCGATGCCGCGATGACGATCGCCGTCGCCGCGCTGTTCGCGGACGGCACGACCACGCTGCGCAACATCGCGAGCTGGCGCGTGAAGGAGACCGACCGCATCGCCGCGATGGCGACCGAACTGCGCAAGGTCGGCGCGAAGGTGCAGGAGGGCGAGGATTTCCTTGTCGTCACGCCGCCCGAAAAGCTGATTCCGAACGCCGCGATCGACACCTACGACGACCACCGTATGGCGATGTGCTTTTCGCTTGTGAGCTTGGGCGGCGTGCCGATCCGCATCAACGACCCGAAGTGCGTCGGCAAGACGTTCCCCGATTATTTCGAGCGCTTCGCCGCGCTCGCCCAACCCTGATTCAACCCGGATTCGCTTGCGAACCGACTGACGTGCGACTTTTTCGATGAAACCGACCCGTCCCTTTCACCAGACGCCCGTCATTACGATCGACGGCCCGAGTGCCTCCGGCAAAGGCACCGTGGCCGCGCTGGTCGCCGCGAACCTCGGCTTTCACCTGCTCGACAGCGGCGCGCTCTACCGGCTCGCGGCGCTCGCGAGCCTGCGCTACGGCGTTGCCGAAAACGACGTCGACGCGCTCGTGACGCTGATCGACGACCTTCACATCACGTTTCGCGAGGGGCTCGCGCAACTCGACGGCGTCGACGTGTCGAACGAAATCCGCGCCGAGGAAGTGGGCAGCCGGGCCTCGGCGATCGCCGTGCACGTGCCCGTGCGAGCCGCGCTGGTGGCGCGTCAGCGGGCGTTTCGCAAGGAGCCGGGGCTTGTTGCCGACGGTCGCGACATGGGCACCGTGATCTTCCAGGATGCGGTGCTGAAAGTGTTCATGACCGCGAGCGTGGAAGCGCGCGCGGCGCGCCGGCATAAGCAATTGATCCAAAAAGGATTTTCTGCTAATATAGATGACTTGCTCCGGGATTTGCGTGAGCGCGACGAGCGTGACAGTCAGCGCGCAGCCGCGCCGCTCAAGCCCGCGGCGGATGCAAAGCTGCTTGATACCTCCGCATTGTCGGTCGACCAGGCGGTCGAGCAGGTGGTGCAATGGTATGAAGCGCTAGTCCCGCATGCGTGACTCGAAACAGTAACGCAGCGGCGGCGCAACAGTTCCGTTGTTGGTAGGTGCTTCGCGATGGTCGCGAAGCGTTGTTTTTAACCCTTTAACCCCGCGTGGCATTCGCGTTTTTGCCGAAGTTGCTGACCGTCCGGTGAGCCAGGCGCTGCGAAAACCATGCAAATTCTGATTTTTATGTCCGACCTGCAAACCTCTACCCCGAATACCGAATCTTTTGCGGCTCTGTTCGAAGAGTCGCTGACCAAGCAGGACATGCGCGCCGGCGAAGTGATTTCCGCCGAAGTCGTGCGTGTCGACCACAACTTCGTGGTCGTGAATGCTGGTCTGAAGTCCGAAGCCTACATCCCGCTCGAAGAGTTCCTGAACGACGCGGGCGAGGTAGAAGTGCAGGCGGGTGACTTCGTTTCCGTTGCGATCGACGCGCTGGAAAACGGCTATGGCGACACGATCCTGTCGCGCGACAAGGCGAAGCGTCTCGCTTCGTGGCTGTCGCTGGAAAAAGCGCTCGACAACAACGAGCTCGTGACCGGCACGATCACGGGCAAGGTCAAGGGCGGCATGACTGTCATGGTCAACGGCATCCGCGCGTTCCTGCCGGGTTCGCTGGTCGATACACGTCCGGTCAAGGACACGACCCCGTACGAAGGCAAGACCCTCGAATTCCGCGTCATCAAGCTCGACCGCAAGCGTAACAACGTCGTGCTGTCGCGCCGCGCTGTCATCGAGGCAACGCAAGGCGAAGAGCGCGCGAAGCTGCTCGAAACGCTGAAGGAAGGCGCGATCGTCGAAGGCGTGGTCAAGAACATCACCGACTACGGTGCGTTCGTCGACCTCGGCGGTATCGACGGCCTGCTGCACATCACCGACATCGCATGGCGTCGCGTGCGTCACCCGAGCGAAGTGCTGTCGGTTGGCCAGGAAGTCACCGCGAAGATCCTCAAGTTCGATCAGGAAAAGAACCGCGTTTCGCTCGGTATCAAGCAACTGGGCGACGATCCGTGGGAAGGCATCTCGCGCCGTTACCCGTCGGGCACGCGCCTGTTCGGCAAGGTCACCAACATCACCGACTACGGCGCATTCGTCGAAGTGGAATCGGGCATCGAAGGCCTCGTCCACGTGTCGGAAATGGACTGGACCAACAAGAACGTTGCGCCGTCGAAGGTTGTCCAGCTGGGCGACGAAGTCGAAGTCATGGTTCTCGAAATCGACGAAGACCGCCGCCGTATCAGCCTCGGCATGAAGCAGTGCAAGCCGAACCCGTGGGACGACTTCAGCCGCAACTTCAAGAAGGGCGACAAGCTGCAAGGCGCGATCAAGTCGATCACCGACTTCGGCGTCTTCATCGGTCTGCCGGGCGGTATCGACGGTCTGGTTCACCTGTCGGACCTGTCGTGGAGCGAAACCGGCGAAGAAGCCGTCCGCAAGTACAAGAAGGGCGACGAAGTGGAAGCGATCGTTCTCGGCATCGACGTCGAGAAGGAACGCATTTCGCTGGGCATCAAGCAGCTCGAAGGCGACCCGTTCAGCAACTACGTTGCAATGAACGACAAGGGTTCGATCGTCGATGGCACGGTCAAGACCGTGGACGCGAAGGGTGCCGTGGTTCAGCTCTCGGGTGAAGTCGAAGGCTACCTGCGCGCTTCGGAAATCGCGCAAGACCGCGTGGAAGACGCTCGCAACGTGCTGAAGGAAGGCGACAAGGTCAACGCGATGATCATCAACATCGATCGCAAGTCGCGTGGCATCAACCTGTCGATCAAGGCGAAGGATTCGGCCGAGCAACAGGAAGCCATCCGCGGTCTCGCTGCTTCGGATTCGAGCGCAGCCGCTACCGGCACGACGAACCTCGGCGCGCTGCTGAAGGCCAAGCTCGACGGCCAGAACCAGTAAGCCTGAGAGGTCTGCTGCAGTATGACCAAATCGGAATTGGTCGCCCAGCTGGCTACGCGATTTCCGCAGCTTGTTCTCAAAGATGCGGATTTCGCGGTGAAGACGATGCTCGATGCGATGTCGGAGGCGCTTGCCAACGGCCATCGCATCGAAATTCGCGGCTTCGGCAGCTTCGGCCTCAACCGCCGTCCTTCCCGCGTCGGACGCAATCCGAAGTCGGGCGAGAAGGTGCTGGTACCTGAGAAGTACGTACCGCACTTCAAGCCGGGCAAGGAGTTGCGCGAGCGGGTGGATCGCCGCGCGGGCGAGCCGTTGAAGGCCGAAGAGCCGGATGACGACCTGTAAATGCTTCGCTGTGCGTCGTGCAGCGTGGCATAGCTAGCGTCAGCGGCCAAAGCCAGTCGGCAAAAGACCAGGAAAAGCGCCTTCGGGCGCTTTTTTTTTCGTCTGTACTGTGTGGCTGGTGCGGTGATACCTACGCAGGCGCAGGTCACAAACCAGGCGGCGCTTGCCGTTCCTATGTGCGCCCGCATTTCCGCTCGCGGCAACCAGAGACCAGCCCCCGGCAAGCCTCTGCGCCACCACCTGCTGCCCAGCCGCGAGGGCTTCAATTACAATACGGGTCACTTCGGCGCGGGCAACACCGTGGCGCGACGCGTCATCAAGCCGGCGTCACCCCGCAACTGCCGTCAAGAGACTTACTCATGAAATTTATCGTCTGGCTGATCCGCGTGCTGGTGTTCGTGCTGTTGCTGGTGCTGGCACTGTCCAATACGCAACCCGCTACGCTGAATTTCCTCGCCGGCTATGCCTGGTCGGCGCCCCTGATCCTGATTGGCCTCGCGTTTTTCGTGGTCGGTTTGCTCGCGGGGCTTGTGTCGGCGATGCCGGCCGTCGTGCGCTTGCGCATGGAAAATGGCCGTCTCAAGCGCGAGCTGCGTGTGGCGCGCGAAACGCCGCCGGTCGTCGAACAGCCGCCGCTGCCGCCGTTGATCTGAATTTCCCCGTGCCGCGCGCGTTGAGCGCGGCTTTTTGTTTCCGCTTGCCCGCACATTTGCATCAATCGCATGGATCTAGACTTCTGGTGGCTGCTTGTCATACCCGTCGCATTCGCATTCGGCTGGATGGCGGCGCGCTACGACCTCAAGACGCTGCTGTCCGAAAGCGCGAACCTGCCGCGCTCGTATTTTCGCGGCCTGAACTTCCTGCTCAACGAGCAGCCTGACCAGGCAATCGACGCGTTCATCGAGGTCGTCAAGCTCGACCCCGAAACGGTCGAACTGCATTTCGCGCTCGGCAACCTGTTTCGCCGCCGCGGCGAAACGGATCGCGCGATTCGCGTGCATCAGAACCTGTTGAGCCGCGCGGACCTGCCCGTCAGCGAACGCGATCACGCGCTCTACGAACTGGGTCAGGACTTCCTGAAAGCGGGCCTACTCGATCGTGCGGAAGAAACCTTCCGCTCGCTGCAGGCCGGCGATTACGCTTTGGGCGCGCAACGCGCGCTGCTCACGATCTACGAAATCGAGAAGGACTGGATCAAGTCGATCGACACCGCGCGCCATCTCGAAGCGATGGGCGCGCCGTCGCTCGATAAGGAAATCGCGCAGTTCCATTGCGAGCTCGCGCAGGAAGCCTTGCAGCAGAAGAAGCCGGACGAAGCGCGCCGCCAGCTTGGCTTTGCGCTGAAGGCGAACCCGACCAACGTGCGCGCGACGATCCTGTTCGGCGACGTCGACGCGGCCGGCGGCGAGCCCGAAGCGGCGGTCCGGCAATGGCGGCGCGTCGAGGAGCAGAACTCCGCATATTTGCCGCTCGTCGCCGAAAAAATCATGAAGGCCTACGAAGCGCTCGGCCGTGCGCAGGAAGGCGCCGATCTGCTCACGAGCTGGGTGGACCAGCATCCGAACAACGATCTGCTCGACGTCGCCTATCAGCACGTCGCGTCGCTGCGCGGCGCCGAGGCGGCGCATGCGCTCGCGCGCTCGCAAATGCAGAAGTCGCCGAATCTGGCCGGCATGACGCGTTTGCTCGAGGCGCAGCAGGCGGTCGCGGAAGAACCGCGTCGCAGCGAACTGGAGCTGATGCGCACGCTGATCCGCCAGCGCACCAAAAATCTGCCACGTTATACGTGCCAGAATTGCGGTTTCAGGGCGCGGCTTTTCTATTGGCAATGCCCGGGCTGCAGCGGTTGGGAAACCTATGCGCCACGCCGTGTCGAGCCGATTGCCGCGCCGAACTGACGCCGCGCCGCTCGGACCGGCAGGCGCGGCGGCCACCGCGTTGCGCGTATGCCGGCCGCCCCCGTTCGAGCGGCGCGGGCTTCACCACGAATTCATCGCCGCCGGCCTCATGACCGGCACTCATCACCGGACCCCTCTACCGGAAAACGTATGAAAATCACCATTATCGGCACTGGCTATGTGGGCCTCGTCACCGGAGCGTGTCTCGCCGAGATCGGCAACGACGTCTTCTGTCTCGACGTCGATCCGCGCAAGATCGACATCCTCAACAAAGGTGGCGTGCCGATTCACGAGCCGGGCCTGCAGGAGATGATTGCCCGTACGCGCGCGGCCGGACGCATCACATTTTCGACCGACGTCGCGGCGAGCGTCGCGCACGGCGACGTGCAGTTCATCGCGGTCGGCACGCCGCCCGACGAGGACGGCTCGGCCGATCTGCAATACGTGCTCGAGGCGGCGCGCAATATCGGCCGCACGATGAACGGCTTCAAGGTGATCGTCGACAAATCGACGGTGCCGGTCGGCACGGCGCAGCGCGTGCGCGCAGTGATCGAGGAAGAGCTCGCGAAACGCGGCCTCGCGGACAGCAGGCAGCATCGTTTCTCGGTGGTGTCGAATCCCGAGTTCCTGAAGGAAGGCGCGGCCGTCGACGATTTCATGCGCCCCGATCGCATCGTGATCGGCATCGACGAAGACGAAGCCGGCCAGCGCGCGCGCGAAATGATGAAGCGCCTTTACGCGCCGTTCAATCGCAACCACGAACGCACGCTGTACATGGACGTGCGCTCGGCCGAATTCACTAAGTACGCGGCCAACGCGATGCTCGCGACGCGCATCTCGTTCATGAACGAGATGTCGAATCTCGCGGATAAAGTCGGCGCCGATATCGAGTCGGTACGCCGCGGCATCGGCTCCGATCCGCGCATCGGCTATCACTTCCTGTATGCGGGCTGCGGCTACGGCGGCTCGTGCTTCCCGAAGGACGTGCAGGCACTGATCCGCACCGCGAGCGAAAGCGGCCACAACCTGCGCATTCTCGAAGCGGTCGAGGAAGTGAACTACCAGCAGAAGGACGTGCTCGTGAACAAGATCGCGGCGAAGCTCGGCGACGATCTGAGCGGCCGCACGTTCGCGGTATGGGGGCTCGCATTCAAGCCGAATACCGACGACATGCGCGAGGCGCCGAGCCGCCGCGTGATCGGCGAGTTGCTCGCGCGCGGCGCCCAGGTGCGCGCGTACGATCCGGTCGCGGTCACGGAAGCGCGCCGCGTGTTCGCCATGGACCTGCACGATGCACCCGAGCAGCTCGCGCGTCTGAGCTTCGCGAGCACCCAGGACGAAACGCTGACGGGCGCCGACGCGCTCGTGATCGTGACCGAATGGAAGGAGTTCAAGAGTCCGGACTTCGTGCATCTGAAATCGGTACTGAAGACGCCGCTGATTTTCGATGGCCGCAATCTCTACGAGCCGGACGCGATGACCGAACTCGGCATCGACTATCACGCCATTGGACGCCCCTATGCCCAACCCTCTGAACTTCCGGGCGATGCCTGAGACCCTACCCGCGGCTTCCGCGTCCAGGCAGGCCATGCCGTTGACGGTCGTGCCGCGCGCGCAACTGGGCGCGGCGCGCGTGCTCGTGGTCGGCGACGTGATGCTCGACCGCTACTGGTTCGGCGACGTGAACCGCATTTCGCCGGAAGCGCCGGTGCCGGTGGTGCACGTGCAGCGTCAGGAAGACCGTCTTGGCGGCGCGGCGAACGTCGCGCGCAACGCAGTGGCGCTCGGCGCGCAGGCGGGTCTCCTGTGCGTGGTCGGCCATGACGAGCCCGGCGAGCGCATCGTGCAGCTGCTCGACGAAAGCGGCGTGACGCCGCATCTCGAACGCGATCCGGATTTGCTCACGACGATCAAGCTGCGCGTGCTGTCGCGTCAGCAGCAACTGCTGCGCGTCGACTTCGAAAATTCGCCGGCGCACGAAGTGCTGCTCGCGGGGCTCGCGCGCTTCGACGAACTGCTGCCGGCGCACGACGTGATCCTGATGTCCGATTACGCGAAGGGCGGTCTCACGCACGTCACGCAGATGATCGCGAAGGCGCACGCGGCGGCCAAGCCGGTGCTCGTCGATCCGAAGGGCGACGACTGGGAACGCTATCGCGGTGCCACGCTGATCACGCCGAATCGCGCCGAGTTGCGCGAGGTGGTCGGTCAGTGGAAGTCCGAAGAGGATCTGCTCGCGCGCGTGACGAAGCTGCGTGCCGAACTCGAATTCAAGGCGCTGCTGCTGACGCGCTCGGAAGAGGGCATGACGCTGTTCGCCGACGACGGCATCCTGCATGCGTCGGCCGTTGCACGCGAAGTGTATGATGTGTCGGGCGCGGGCGACACCGTGATCGCGACGCTCGCCGCGATGCTCGGCGCGGGGCTCTCGCTTGTCGAAGCGGTCGGGCTCGCGAATCGCGCGGCCGGCATCGTGGTCGGCAAACTCGGCACCGCCACCGTCGACTACGACGAACTCTTTTCCTGACGCAGCTTGCCGGGCCCTGCCGTCCAGGCGGACGCGCAGGGCTCGCGCAGGCGACCGAGCGAAGCTCATACCGCAGGCTCATTACTGCAGGCTCAACTACCGCAGGATCATCATGACCGTCATCGTCACCGGCGCGGCCGGTTTTATCGGCAGCAATCTCGTGAAGGCGCTCAACGAGCGCGGCGAACAACGCATCATCGCCGTCGACAATCTGACGCGCGCGGACAAGTTCCGCAATCTGGTCGACTGCGAAATCGACAACTATCTCGACAAGACCGAATTCGTCGAGCGCTTTGCGCGCGGCGACTTCGGCAAGGTGCGCGCGATCTTCCACGAAGGCGCCTGCTCGGACACGATGGAAACCGACGGCCGCTACATGATGGACAACAACTATCGTTATAGCCGCGACGTGCTCGACGTTTGCCTCGCGCAGAACATCCAGTTCCTGTACGCTTCGTCGGCGGCGACGTATGGCGGTTCGAGCCGCTTCGTCGAGGAGCGCGAGGTCGAGCAGCCGCTCAACGTGTACGGCTATTCGAAGTTCCTGTTCGACCAGGTGATCCGCCGCGTGCTGCCCGCCGCGAAGAGCCAGATCGCCGGCTTCCGCTACTTCAACGTGTACGGGCCGCGCGAAACGCACAAGGCGCGCATGGCGTCGGTCGCGTTTCACAACTTCAACCAGTTCCGCGCCGAGGGCAAGGTCAAGCTGTTCGGCGAATACAACGGCTATGCTGCCGGCGAGCAGACGCGCGATTTCATCTCGGTCGAAGACGTCGTGAAGGTCAACCTGTTCTTCTTCGATCATCCCGAAAAATCGGGCATCTTCAATCTCGGCACCGGCCGCGCGCAACCGTTCAACGACATCGCGAGCACCGTGGTCAACACGCTGCGCGCGCTGAATAACGAGCCGGCGCTGTCGCTCGCGGAGCAGGTACAGCGCGGGCTTATCGAATACGTGCCGTTCCCCGACGCGCTGCGCGGCAAGTACCAGTGCTTCACCCAGGCCGACCAGTCGAAGCTGCGCGCGGCCGGCTACGATGCGCCGTTTCTGAGCGTGCAGGAAGGTGTCGATCGCTACGTACGTTGGCTATTCGGCCAGGTGTAAATAATTCGGATACCTCTTTAAACTGGAATCTCCTGACCGGTGATGGTCGCCGGTCAGTGGCAACAGGGAGATTCCAATATGTTTCGAAAAGTTCTGGTTACCGCGGCCATGCTCGCCGCTTTCGGCCACGCGTATGCGACGGTCGACGTCAACACGGCTAACGAGGATGCGCTGCGCGGCATCAAGGGCATCGGTCCCGCGAAGGCGAAAGCCATTCTCGACGAGCGTACCGCTCATGGCCCGTTCAAGGACCCGGCCGATCTCGGCAAGCGCGTCAAGGGCATGGGCGGGCATACCATCGAGCGCCTGCAGGCGGAGGGTCTCGCTGTCGGTCCGGCTGGCGCGGCTGCTGGCGCGCAGGTTGCGGCGGCGGCTCCGGCCAAGGGCACGGCCGTTCCGGCCGTCACGGCTAAAGACGGCACTGCCGTGGCGGTGAAGAAGTAAGCGCGCGGGCCGCGTGTGTGCAAGCTCGTGCAGTTTCGTGTGGTTTCGTACCACCGCGGGCATCCGGCTCGCCTGCTTCGTGCGCACGCGCGGTCCGCGGCCGCTTTCAGTTTGTTCTGCTGTCGTTGCTCCATCGCGAGTGGCGTAAATGGACACGCCTTCAGCTGTCATTTCCATGACGGGCTCCCGCGGCTCCCCGGCCGCGGGCTTTGGGCCTTGCCGGTGCGGGCATCCATGCGGGCAGAAGGGGCGCACGGCAGCGTCGCAGAGGGTGGTTTAAAATCAACGGACTGAATACAAACTTTCGCGCATCGCTCGCCTCAGAACCCGATATGGCATACAAAACGATTGAAGACACGATCGGCAACACGCCGCTCGTGCAACTGGTCCGGCTCCTCGACGACGAGATCCGCAGCCGCAACAACGTGATTCTCGCCAAGCTCGAGGGCAACAATCCGGCTGGATCGGTGAAGGACCGTCCGGCGTTGTCGATGATCAAGAAGGCGGAAGCGCGCGGCCGCATCAAGCCGGGCGACACGCTGATCGAATCGACGAGCGGCAACACCGGCATTGCGCTGGCGATGGCTGCGGCGATCCGCGGCTACAAGATGGTGCTGATCATGCCGGAAGACCTGTCGGTCGAGCGCCGTCAGAGCATGGCCGCGTATGGCGCGCAGATCATTCTGACGCCGGTCACGGGCGGCATGGAATACGCGCGCGATCTCGCCGAGCAGATGCAGCGCGAAGGCAAGGGCATCATCCTCGACCAGTTCGCGAACCCGGACAATCCGGCGGCGCACGTCGAAGGCACGGGCCCGGAAATCTGGCGCGACACCGAAGGGCGCATCACGCACTTCGTGTCGTCGATGGGAACGACCGGCACGATCATGGGCGTGTCGACGTATCTGAAAACACAGAATCAGCAGATCGAAATCATCGGGGCGCAGCCCGACGAAGGTTCGCGTATTCCCGGCATCCGCAAATGGCCGGAAGCCTATCTGCCGAAAATTTTCGACCGCAGCCGCGTGGATCGCGTCGAGAACGTGAGCCAGTCCGCAGCCGAAGCGATGGCACGCCGCCTGGCGTCGGTCGAAGGCATCTTCGCCGGCATTTCGTCGGGCGGTGCATGCGAAGTCGCGCTGCGTGTCGCGCGCCAGGTCGAGAACGCGACGATCGTGTTCATCGTCTGCGATCGCGGCGACCGTTATCTGTCCACGGGTGTGTTTCCGGCCTGAGTGCGCGAGCCGAGCGAGTCTCGCGAGTCGTAGGTGTCAAGAAAAAGCGCCGGTCGAGCCGGCGCTTTTTGATGTCGTTCGAAGCGAAGCGCACATGGCGCCTCGTCGCGGCATTTATTGCGAAGCGGGGTTCGGCGCACCGGCCGGCGCTTGCGCTCCCTGTGCTCCTTGCGATGCCGTGCCATTGACCGTATCAACCGCATTGGCCGCTTTCGCTGCATTGACCGCATCGAGCGCCTGCATCTGCGCCTTGACCCGCTGGCCCAGCTGATACACCGCGAGCGCATAGAAGAAACTGCGGTTGTAACGCGTCAGCACATAGAAGTTCTTCAGGCCGAGCATGAACTCGGTGCCGCGTCCCGGCGACGGCAGATCGACCACCGTCACCGGCGTGCCCGCTTCCTGGGCGATATCGACGTTCGGCTCGTTCAGCACGAGCCCGGCACGCAGCAACTGGTCGAGCGGCCAGTGCGGTTCGGGCCGGCCGTCGGCGGCCGCCTGCGCGACGCCGAGGCTGCCGATATCCGAGGCGATGCGCCACACCACCGGCCGGCCGCTTTCCCAGCCGTTCTGCCGCAGATAATTCGCGACGCTGCCGATCGCGTCCGCCTGGCTCGTACGCAGATCGATCCCCTTGTTGCCGTCGTAGTTCACCGCGTATTGCACGATGCTGCTCGGCAGGAATTGCGGAATGCCGATCGCGCCGGTATAGGAGCCGAGCACCGTGGTCGGGTCGATCTGCGAGTCGCGCGTCCACACCAGATAGTCTTCGAGATTCTTGCGGAAGGTGGCCTGGCGATCCGCGCGATTGGCGGTGTTCGGGTAATCGAAGCTCAGCGTGGTCAGGGCATCGAGCACGCGGAAGTTGCCCATGTAGCGGCCGTAGATCGTCTCCACGCCGATGATGCCGACGATCACTTCCGGCGGCACGCCGAACTCTTCATAGGCGCGCTGCAAGGTGGCCTGGTTCTCGCGCCAGAAGCGCACGCCGGCATTGATGCGCACCGGGTCCAGGAAGCGCGCCTGATACACGCGCCAGTTCTTGATCGACGGCGAAGGCGAGGGCGTCACGAGTTTCACCGCGGTCGTCGAATAGCTGACGCCGGCAAAGAGCGCGTGCAGCGCGGCTGCGTCGAAGTCATAGCGCGCCACCATCTCGTTGATGAACGCGTCGACATTCGCGTTATTCGCGTAACGCTGCGGAATGATCTCTTCCTCGAACGTCTGCCCCTGCTGGACCGGCTGCTGCGGCTGGCTCTGCGCGACCAGCACCGGCGCCTTGCGCGCGGCGCTTTGCGCGTGCGCCGGACTCGCTGTCATGAGCATGCACGATGCGGCGGACAGTGAGGCGGCCAGCGCGCCAAGGCGCAACCGGTTGCGTGTGGATCGTGCGGACAGGGCAGACTTGACGGTCATAGTGAGAGCAGTGGGCGCAATGCGTGGAAGACAGTGAGGCACCGGGAAACAGGTCGGGGCAGTATACCCGACGGCTTTCGCAAAACCGTGCCGATCGTGCCACAGCCGTCAGGCGGCGACGCCGCGGCGGCGGCCTGTGGTAACTTGATGCATGTTGGCGCGCCGGGGCGCGCCGCTCGACGGAGACACGCCGCGCGCATCGCATGCGCCGCGCGTAGAAGAGACGCACAAGAGAACCATGGCAACAGCCTTTTATTCCCACGCCGACTGTCTGCTGCACGACATGGGGCGGTGGCATCCCGAATGTCCCGCGCGCCTGCAGGCGATCGAGGATCAACTGATCGCGAGCCGCATCGACACGCTGATCGAGCGCGAGCCGGCGCCGCTCGCCGACGAAACCGCGCTGCTGCGCGTGCATACGCAGGCGCATGTCGACTACATCCGCAGCCGCTCGCCGGCCGAGGGCATCGCCGAAATCGATCCCGACACGACGATGAATCCGCACACCTGGCAAGCCGCGTTGCGCGCCGCGGGCGCGGCGGTCGCCGCCACCGACGCGGTGCTCGAAGGCCGTTACGACAACGCGTTCTGCAGCGTGCGGCCACCCGGCCACCACGCGGAGCCGGCGCGCGCGATGGGCTTCTGCTTCTTCAACAACGTCGCGATCGCGGCGCGTCATGCACTCGAAGTGCATGGCCTCGCGCGCGTCGCGATCGTCGACTTCGACGTGCACCACGGCAACGGCACCGAGGCCGCGTTCTCGGGCGACCCGCGCGTGCTGATGTGCAGCATCTTCCAGCATCCGTTCTATCCGTTCACGGGCGCCGACAACCAGGCGTCCAACATGTGCAACGTGCCGATGCCGGCGCGCTCGAACGGCATGGCCGTGCGCGAGGCTGTCGACATGCTGTGGCTGCCGCGCCTGCACGAATTCAAGCCGGAGATGCTGTTCATCTCGGCCGGCTTCGATGCGCATCGCGAAGACGACCTCGGCAACATGGGGCTCGTCGAGGACGATTACGCATGGATCACCGAGCAGATGCGCGAGATCGCGCGGCGCTATGCGCGCGGGCGCATCGTCAGCTGTCTCGAAGGCGGCTACAACCTGTCGGCGCTCGGGCGCAGCGTGGTCGCGCACGTGCGGGCGTTGGCCGGGATCTGATATCGCCACAACGTCCGGCAGCGAGGAGCGAGCCATGAACGCCAGTCCCGCCGACAGCGGCAAGGTCTCACTGGTCGAGATCGAACACGACGCGTATCGCGTGCGCGGTGTCGTGCGCGTGACGATGAACCGGCCCGCCGCGTTCAATGCGCTATCCGAAGCATTGCTCGACGAACTGCAGCAGAGCTTGAGCGCGATCTCGAAGACGGACGCGCGCGTTGTCGTGATCGCCGGGGCCGGGTGGGCGTTTTGCGCGGGACACGATCTGAAGGAGATGCGCGCGGCGCCGTCGCTTGAGTATTACCAGCGGCTTTTCGCGCGCTGCACGAAGCTGATGATGACGATCCAGCGCATGCCGCAGCCGGTGATCGCGCGCGTGCACGGCATCGCGACCGCGGCCGGTTGCCAGCTCGTCGCAATGTGCGATCTCGCGGTCGCCGTCGATACCGCGCGCTTCGCCGTCTCGGGCGTGAATCTCGGGCTGTTCTGCGCGACGCCGTCGGTGCCGCTGTCGCGCAACCTGTCGCGCAAGGCGGCGCTCGAAATGCTGCTCACCGGCGATTTCATCGACGCCGCGCAGGCGCAGCAGCAGGGCCTCGTCAATCGCGCGGTCCCGGCCGACATGCTCGACGACGAACTCGCGCGGCTCGCCGCGAGCATCTGCGCGAAGCCGGTCGAAGCGGTCAGCGCGGGCAAGGGGCTGTTCTACCGGCAGCTCGAAATGGGTATCGAGGCTGCCTACCAACTTGCCGGCCAGACGATGGCCTGCAACATGATGGACGACTCGGCGCTCGAAGGCGTGCAGGCGTTCATCGACAAGCGCGCGCCGGACTGGAAGCGGTAGACGGTCGCAAGCGCTGTGGTTCTGTTCGTCAACCGTCGCTGGGCGCAGCCGTCAATTCGAGGTCGCCCAGAGGTCACCGTCGCACCCCGCATCGCTCAGCTTCGCCCTACCGCCCGCATCTCGATCCACTCGATCAACGCGCCGATCACCCGATCGCGGTCGAGATCGTTCATCGTCTCGTGATAGCTGCCTTCGTACAGCGTAAGCGTTTTATCCGGCGAGCCCGCGTGCTCGCCGAAGGCGCGACTGCCGTCGGGCTCGGTCAGTTTGTCCGCGGTGCCGTGATAGACGAGCAGCGGCATGCACAGATTCGCGCGGCCGCGTTCGATGCGCGCCATCGCGAGCAGCAGCTCGGCACCCGTGCGTGCCGGAATCGCGTCGTGATGCACGAGCGGATCGTTGCGATTGGCGTTCACCACCGGCTGTAGACGCGAGAGCAGCGCGGGGTCGATCTTCATCGCCGGGAAGCCCGGGTAGAGGCGGCTGATTATCTGGCTCGCCGCGAGCATCCAGCGCGGCACGTCGCGGCCCGGCGCCAGCGCGGGACTCGACAGGATCAGGCCGCTCAAGCGACGGCCGCTTGCGGCAAGCCGTTCGATCGCATGGAGCGCGGCGATTGCGCCGCCCATGCTGTGCCCCATCAGGAACAGCGGTGCGCAGCTTTGCGCGGCGGCGTCGACGAGCGCCTGCGCGTCGAGCAGATAGTCGTCGAAGCGCTTCACGTAGGCGCGCTTGCCGGGCGCATGGCCGTGGCCACGCAGATCGATCGCGACGAGCTCGATGCCCGCGCCGTTGAGCCGGCCGGCCAGCGCGGCGT
>NZ_JAAGPS010000031.1:0-56741 GCF_017105025.1 Paraburkholderia sp. Ac-20336
AACGACCGCCGGCTCGTCACGATTCGCCAGCCGGTCGGCGTTTGCGCGGCCATCACGCCGTGGAATTTCCCGGCGGCGATGATTACCCGCAAGGCGGGGCCGGCGCTCGCGGCGGGTTGCACGATGGGGGTCAAGCACGCGTCCTTCATCGAATGGTTCGCCGAGGAGGCGCGGCGGGTCGACGGCGACGTGATCGCCACGCCGTCGAACGACCGCCGGCTCGTCACGATTCGCCAGCCGGTCGGCGTTTGCGCGGCCATCACGCCGTGGAATTTCCCGGCGGCGATGATTACCCGCAAGGCGGGGCCGGCGCTCGCGGCGGGTTGCACGATGGTGCTCAAGCCCGCCTCGCAGACGCCGCTGTCGGCGCTCGCGCTGGCCGTGCTGGCCGAGCGCGCGGGCATTCCGGCCGGCGTGCTCAACGTCGTGACGGGCAACGCGCAGCGGATCGCCGAGGAACTGACGGGCAACCCGATCGTGCGCAAGCTGTCGTTCACGGGCTCGACCGACATCGGCGCGCGCCTGATGGAGCAGGGCGCGCGGCATATCCAGAAGCTGTCGCTGGAGTTGGGCGGCAACGCGCCGTTCATCGTGTTCGACGACGCCGATCTCGACGCCGCCATCGAAGGCGCGCTGATTTCGAAGTACCGCAATGCCGGGCAGACCTGCGTGTGCGCGAACCGCTTCTACGTGCAGGCCGGCATTTATGATGCCTTCGTCGACAAACTCGCGGCGCGCGTGCGCGAGCTGCGTTGCGGCGACGGCCGTGCCGCGTCGACGCAGATCGGCCCGCTGATCGACGATCGCGCGCTCGCCAAGGTGGGCGAGCTGGTCGCCGACGCCAAGGCGCACGGCGCGCAGGTGCTGTGCGGCGGCGAGCCGCTGGCATTCGACGGCGCGACCGCGCACCACTACGCGCCGACCGTGCTGACGAACGTCACGCCCGGCATGCGTGTCGCGCGCGAGGAGATTTTCGGCCCGGTCGCGCCCGTCATGCGCTTCACCGACGAACAGGACGTGATTGCGCTCGCCAACGACACGGAGTTCGGTCTCGCCAGCTATTTCTACACGCGCGACATGGCGCGCGTGTGGCGCATCGCGGAAGCATTGGAATTCGGCATGGTCGGCATCAACACGGGGCTGATCTCGACGGCGGAAGCGCCGTTCGGCGGCGTCAAGCAGTCGGGGCTCGGACGCGAGGGTTCGAAATACGGCATCGACGAGTATCTGGAAATGAAGTACTTGTGCATGCAGGTGGCATAACGGCATGATCTCGCACGAACGTCTCGTGCAAAAATCGCAGCGCTGCGAAAAGCGGCGCGCGGGTTGCCGGCCGGAAAAGCCTCAATACAAGTCCGCCGGCGGCCTCAGAGAGAGATGAGGAGACAATGATTTTCACCATACTGAGCTTTGCGTTTTTCACCGCGCTGGTCGGCTTCGTGTCGTACCTGTTCACGCGTCGCGCGAAGGATCACGGCGCGCGCGGCTATTTCATGGCGAGCGGCGGGCTGACGGGCTGGTTCATCGCCGGCTCGATGATGCTGACCAATCTGTCGGTCGAGCAGATGGTCGGCCTGAACGGCGACGCCTACGCGAACAACCTCTCGGCGATGGCCTGGGAATGCACGGCGGCCGTCGCGACCGTGGCGCTGGCGATGTTCTTCCTGCCGCGCTACCTGCGCGGCGGCTTTTCGACGCTGCCGCAGTTTCTCGAGGAACGCTACGACGCGACCACGCGGCGCGTGGTGAGCGCGTTCTTCGTGGTCGGCTACATGCTGGTGGTGAACCCGGCCGGCCTGTATCTCGGCGCGATCACGTTCAACCAGGTGTTCGGCGTGCAGGCGCTGTTCGGCATGTCGTACGCGAGCACGATCACGATCCTGGTCTGGATGTCGGGGATCATCGGCGCGATGTATGCGGTGTTCGGCGGCTTGCGGGCGGTGGCGGTGTCCGACACGATCAACGGCATCGGCCTGCTGATCGGCGGCCTGATGGTGCCGGTGCTCGGCCTGCTCGCGCTCGGACATGGCGACTTCTTCTCCGGCGTGCACATCATCACGACCCAGGCGCCGGAGAAACTCTCGGCGATCGGCGGTCCGAAGGATTCGGTGCCGTTCGGCACGCTGTTTACCGGCATGATCTTCGCCAACCTGTTCTACTGGTGTACGAACCAGTCGATCGTGCAGCGCACGTTCGCGGCGAAGAACCTCGCCGAAGGCCAGAAGGGCGTGCTGCTGTCGGGCATGATGAAGCTGCTCGTGCCGCTCATCATGATGGTGCCGGGCATCATCGCGTTCCATCTGTATGCGGGCCATCCGCTGAGCCGTCCCGATCTCGCCTATCCGCAACTGGTGGCGGACGTGCTGCCGTGGTGGGCCAAAGGCTTCTTCGTCGCGGTGCTGTTCGGCACGGTGATGAGCCACTTCAACGCGGTCATCAACAGCACGGCGACGCTGATCGCCTTCGACTTCTATCGCGCATGGAAGCCCGATGCCAGCGACGAGAAACTGATTCGCGTCGGCAAGAGCGCGAGCGTGGCGATCGCCGTCATTTCGCTGCTGATCGCACCGCTGCTGATGTACGCGCCGGACGGCATCTACATCCTGATGCGCCGTTTCACCGGCTTCTACAACATCCCGATCATCGCGGTCGTGCTGGTGGGCTTCTTCAGCAAGCGGGTCGGCGCGTTCCCGGCGAAGATCGTGCTGCTGCTGCACGTGCTGATCTACGCGTTCGGCATCCTGCTGTTCCAGCTCGACAAGAAGTTCGGCATCAACTTCGTGCACGTGATGGGCATCCTGTTCGTGTTCGAAGTCTCGCTGATGCTGGTGCTCGGCCGGCGCCACCGCCGCGCGACGGCCTACGAGCCGCAACTGCGGCGCACCGGCGACATGACGCCGTGGCGTCACGCCAGCACCATGAGCGTGTTCCTGATGGCGATGCTCGTGACCATCTATCTCACCATGTCGCCGCTCGGCGTCGCGCGTCACGGCGGCGTCACGGTCCAGTACCAGGTCTTTATCGCGCTGACATGGGCTGTCGCGCTCGTGCTGATGGCGGTGTTCCGCCGCTGGACGCTGGCTCATGAGCGGCGCCTCGAATGGAACAGTTCGGCGAACGAATCGGGCGGACATTGACGGACCGGGATCGACCCAACGAACAGAACAGGCAAGGAAAAAACCGATGAACTGGCAGACAGAAGCGGATGGCAAGCTGGTATTGCGCGTGGCGGGCCGCACGCTGTTCGAGCACACGCCGCATGCGCCGGCCGTATTCGTGGGATGCGGCGTCGAGCGGATGGACATGTATCGCGGCAACTTCGACATCGAGGATTACGTCGAGGAGCGCGTCGCGCTGCGCGATGCGCGGCTCACGCCGCTGCCGGACGGCGGCGCGCGCATCGAGCTGGCCCGCGACGTGCAGGCGAAGCCGGAACTGACGATCGTCGCCAGCCAGTCGGCGCACGGCGTGCAGCTTGAGTTGTCGGCGCGCGACGGCATCAACCGCCTGTGGTGGCGCGTGCCCGCGCAGCACGACGAGCACGTGTGGGGCTGCGGCGAGCAGATGTCGTATTTCGATCTGCGCGGCCGCCATTTCCCGCTCTGGACCTCGGAGCCCGGCGTGGGCCGCGACAAGCACACCTATCTGACGTGGCAGGCCGACACGACCGCGAAGGCGGGCGGCGATTACTACCACACCAACTATCCGCAGCCGACCTTCGTGTCGTCGCAGAAGTACTGCCTGCACGCGGAAACGACGGCCTATGCCGATTTCGATTTCCGTCATGCCGAGCGTCACGAACTGCAATTCTGGGCGATTCCCGAGCGCTTCGAGTTCATCCTCGCCGACGATTACCCCACGCTCGTCGAGCGCGTCTCGCAACGCTTCGGCCGCCAGCCCGCGCTGCCCGCGTGGGTGATGGACGGCGCGATTCTCGGCCTGAAGAACGGCCGCGACCACGCGCAGCGGATCATGGAGCAAAGCGTGGCGGCGGGCCTGGCCGTGAGCGGCCTGTGGTGCGAGGACTGGGTCGGCATTCGTCAGACCTCGTTCGGCAAGCGGCTCTTCTGGGACTGGCGCTGGAACGAAACGCGCTACCCCGGCCACGCCGAATGGGTGAAGCAGCTCAACGCGCGCGGCGTGCGCTTTCTCGGCTATGTGAACCCGTATCTGTGCAACGACGGCACGCTGTACGCCGAGGCGAAGGCCGCCGGCTATCTGGCGACGCGCGCCGACGGCAGCGACTATCTGGTCGATTTCGGCGAGTTCGATTGCGGCGTGGTCGATTTCACGAACCCGGCCGCGGCGCGCTGGTTCGAAGAGCGGGTGATTCGCGGCGAGATGCTCGACCAGGGCCTCGACGGCTGGATGGCGGATTTCGGCGAATACCTGCCGATCGACGTGACGCTCGCCAACGGCGTCGACGCGAAGCTGATGCACAACGCGTGGCCCACGCTGTGGGCAGAGGCGAACGCGCGCGCGATCGCGGCGGCGGGCCGCACCGGCGACGCGGTGTTCTTCATGCGCGCGGGCTACACCGGCGTGCAGGCGCATTGCCCGCTGCTGTGGGCCGGCGACCAGTCGGTCGACTTCACGCGCCACGACGGCTTGCAGACCGTAATCTGCGGCGCGTTGTCGTCGGGGCTGCTCGGCAATGCCTATCACCATAGCGACATCGGCGGCTACACGAGCCTGTTCGGCAATACGCGCACGCCGGAGCTGTTCCAGCGCTGGGCGGAAATGGCGGCCTTCACGCCGATGATGCGCACGCACGAAGGCAACCGGCCCGACGAGAACTTCCAGTTCTGGCAGAACGACGCGGTGCTCGCGCACTTCGCGCGCATGACGCGCGTGTTCGTCGCGCTGAAGCCGTACGTGCGCGAACTCGTCGACGAGGCGGCGTCGCGCGGCCTGCCGCTGCAGCGTCCGCTGTTCCTGCACTACGAGCAGGATCGCGCGACCTACGCGATCCAGGACCACTACCTGTACGGCCGCGATCTGCTGGTCGCGCCGGTGCATGCGGCCGACGTCACGCAATGGCGCGTCTACCTGCCGCAAGGCGATGCGTGGACGCATCTATGGAGCGGCACGTGCTACGAAGGCGGCCAGCATGTCGAGGTCGCCGCGCCGCTCGGCGAGCCGCCGGTCTTCGTGCGCCACGGCGCCGCGCGCGAGGCGCAATTGCTGGCGCTCGGGAAGGACGCGAAGTGAGCGCGTTTCTGCATCATCTGCTGTTCGCGGTCTGCGTAGCGACCGCGACGTTTACGCAGAGCCTGACCGGCTTCGCGTTCGGGCTCGTGCTGCTCGGCCTCGTCGCGGTGTTCCATCTCGCGCCGTTGCCGGTCGCGGCAAATGTCGTCACGATGATGATACTGGCCAATGCCGCGATGCTGGTGCGCCGCGTACCGGCCCTGCCGCGCAGCCTGCTGGTGCCGTCGTATGGCAGCAGCCTCGTCGGCGTGGCGATCGGCGCGTGCCTGCTGGCGTGGCTGTCGGACAACGCGATCGGCGCGGTGCGCTTCGCGCTCGGCGTGGCGATTCTGGCGTGCAGCGTGCTGCTGGTCGTGCAGACGAAGCCGCGCGCGCAGCTCGGCTCGACCGCCAGCTTCGTGTTTTACGGCGGTATTTCGGGCGTAATGGGCGGCGTGTTCGCGAGCGCGGGTCCGCCGATGGTGTTTCATCTGTATCGCCAGCCGCTCGATCGCATCGTCGTGCGCGATACGCTGGTGTTGCTGTTCGCGATCAACGCCGTGTTGCGGCTCATCATCGTGCTGGCCCAGCACCGTTTCGACGCGGCTTCGGTGGCGTTGAGCCTCGAGGCGCTGCCGGTCGTGCTGGTCGTCACCTGGCTCGCGCGCCGGTATCCGCCGAACTGGTCTCCGGTCGCGGTGCGACGCGTGGTCTTCGTGCTGCTGGCGATCGCGGGCGGCAGTCTCGTCGCGCCGGCTATCACCGGCGCCGGCACGGTGGCGCACGCGAAGACGGCGGCGCTTACTTATCAATCTGGCAACCTCACGGCTTGAACATGGTGCAACGAAAACTCAAACAACTCAGCGAATTGCGCAGCCAGCGCTGGCTCGCGCCCGACGACATGCGTTCGTTCGCGCATCGTCAGCGCCTGCAGCAGATGGGGTTGCGCCGCGAGGAATTCATGTCGCGCCCGGTGATCGGCATCATCAATACGTGGAGCGATCTGTCGCCGTGCCATGCGCATCTGCGCGAGCGCGCCGAAGCCGTCAAGCGCGGCATTCTGCAGGCGGGCGGCATGCCGTTCGAACTGCCGGCGATGTCGCTCGGCGAAGTGATGGTCAAGCCGACCACGATGATCTACCGCAATTTTCTCGCGATGGAAACCGAGGAATTGCTGCGCTCGCTGCCGATCGACGGCGCGGTGCTGATGGGCGGCTGCGACAAGACCACGCCCGGCCTGATGATGGGCGCGCTGTCGGCGGACCTGCCGTGCATCTTCGTGCCGGCCGGCCCGATGCTCAGCGACCGGCATCGCGGCCAGGTGGTCGGCGCGGGCACGCACACGAAGAAGTTCTGGGACGAATACGTGGCCGGCAATATCGAGCAGCCCGAATGGATTTCGCTCGAAGCGCGCATGACGCGCGCGCCCGGCACCTGCAACACGATGGGCACGGCCAGCACGATGACCTCGATCGTCGAGGCGATGGGCTTCACGCTGCCGGGCGCGACGAGCATTCCGGCGATGGACGCCTCGCATACGCGGATGTGCTCCGCGAGCGGCGAGCGCATCGTCGGAATGGTCTGGGAAGACCTGAAGCCGAGCCGCTTCTTCACGCGCGAGTCGGTCGAGAACGGCATCGTGACCTACATGGCGCTCGGCGGTTCGACGAACGCGGCGATTCACACGATCGCGATCGCCGGACGCGGCAACGTGCCGCTCACGCTCGACGACATCGAGCGCGTCGGCAAGCGCATTCCGGTGCTGGCCGACGTGTTTCCGTCCGGCCAGCGGCTCATGGAAGACTTCTATTACGCGGGCGGCATCCCGGCCTTGCTGGGCGTCGTGAAGGCGCATCTGTCGCTCGACTGCATGACCGTCACGGGCGCGACGCTCGGCGAGAACCTCGCGCGCTTCGAAGCGGGGCAGCGTCCGCAGGGCGAGGACGCGATCCGGCCGCTGACCGATCCCGTCAGCGAACGCGGGGCGCTCGGCGTGCTGCGCGGCAATCTCGCGCCGAGCGGCGCGGTCATCAAGCCGAGCTCGGCGAGCCCGCATCTGATGAAGCATCGCGGCCGCGCGCTCGTGTTCGATTCGATCGCCGAGATGAACGCGAAGATTCACGACCCCGCACTCGACGTCGACGCGGACACCGTGCTCGTGCTGCGCGGCGGCGGCCCGGTCGGCGCGCCCGGCATGCCCGAGTGGGGCAACCTGCCGATTCCGAAGAAGCTGCTCGCGGCCGGCGTGCGCGACATGGTGCGCATCTCGGATGCGCGCATGAGCGGCACCCACTACGGCACCTGCGTGCTGCACGTCGCGCCCGAAGCGGCGGCGGGTGGCCCGCTCGCGCTGATCCGCACCGGCGACACGATCGAACTCGACGTGGCAGCCGGCCGCCTCGACGTGCTGCTGACCGACGACGAACTGGCGCGTCGCCGCGCCGACTGGCACGCGCCGCCGAAGCCGCGCAAGCGCGGCTATATCCGCCTGTACGTGGAGCATGTTTCGCAAGCGGACAAGGGCTGCGACTTCGACTTTCTGACGGGCTTCGAAGAACCCGTCGAGCCACCCATTTTCTAGGACGCACATGATGAGCAACCGAAGCAAGCAGGACCCGTCGCGCAACGCGTTTCGCGACGCGCTGAAGCGCACCGCGGACAGCACGATGCGCGCGCATCCGCTCGGCACCTGGCTGATGTCCGGCGCGGCGTCGACCGCCGAGGCGCTTGGCCACGCCGGTTTCGACTGGCTGCTGATCGACATGGAGCACGCGCCGCTCGAATTCACCGACGTGCTGCATATGCTGCAAGCCGTCGAATGCGGCGGCGCGGCGTCGATCGTGCGCCTCGCGCGCAACGACGCGACCCTCGCGAAGCGGGCGCTCGACATGGGCGCGGCCACGCTGATGTTCCCGTATGTGCAGAGTCCCGAAGAGGCGCGCGCGGCCGTCGCCTCGATCAAGTTCCCGCCGCTCGGCACGCGCGGTTTCGCGGCGATGCATCGCGCGAGCCGCTATGGCACCTGGAGCGAGTTCGGCAAGCGCGCCAATGAAGCGACCGCCTGCATCGTGCAACTCGAAACACCCGAGGCCATTACGCGGCTCGAAGAGATCGCGGCCGTGCCCGGTGTCGACGCGCTGTTCGTCGGGCCCGGCGATCTGTCGGCGGCGATGGGCAAGATCGGCAATCTGGCCGATGCGGACGTGCGTGCCGCGCTGGCCGATTGCGCGCGCCGGGCGAATGCGATCGGCATGCCGATCGGCATCGTCGGACCGACGCCCGAGATGGTCAGCGAGTTCGTCGCGATGGGCTACGACTACGTGGCGATCGCGTCCGACCTCGGCATGATGATGCGCCAGGCCGGCGCTTTCATCGCCGCGCTGGACAAGGTTCAGGTCAGCGCCAACGCGGGCGGGCCGTACTAACCATGCCAGGCACTCCGGAACTGTTCGCGCTGCGTAGCGACGCATGGCAACTGCGCATCGCGCCCTCGCTCGGCGGCGCGATCGTCGATGCGCGCTGGCATGGCCGCGATGTGCTGCGCCCGATGCCGGACGCCGAGCTTTCGGCACGCAACGTGCGCAAGAGCGCGTGCTATCCGCTCGTGCCGTTTTCGAATCGCATCGCGTTCGGCGCGTTTCGTTTCGGCGATACGCAGTACACCTTGACGAATAACCTGGCCGGAATCCAGCACGCGATTCATGGCGTCGGTTTTCAGCAGCCCTGGCAGGTGACGGAGAGCGAGGCGAGCGCGCTCGATATGCGGCTCGTGCACACGCCCGACGAACACTGGCCGTTCGCATTCGACGCGCGGCAGCGCATCGAGATCGACGGCGACGTGCTGCGGCTGAGCCTGCGCATCGTCAATACCGGCGCCGAGGCCGCGCCGTGCGGCGCGGGCTGGCATCCGTTCTTTCCGCTCGATACGGAGGCGGGGCCGACCACGCTCGCGACCGGATGGGCCGCGATGCTGGTGACCGACGCCGACGATCTGCCGTGCGGGAGCGTGTCGCCGTCCGCGTTCGGCGCGCTCGACGACACCGTCGTCGACAACTGCTTTACCGGCTGGAGCGGTGCCGCGACGATCGACACGCCGCATCACCGGATCGCGATTGCAGCGGGCGACACGCTGCGCTGTGCCGTGCTGTTTCGCCCGGCCGGGCAGCCGTTTTTCGCCTTCGAGCCGGTGAGCCATGCGAACAACGCGCTGAACGGCAACGCGCCGCCGATGCATGTGCTCGCGCCCGGCGACGCGCTCGAGGCGCACATGTCGATCGCATTGCAGGCACTTCCGGCCACATTCGCCGCCTCATTCGGCAACAGGAGACAAGCATGAATTCAAACCGTCCGCTGTATCCGGCGCTCGCCGGACAGGTGACGTTCATATCGGGCGGCGCGTCGGGCATCGGCGCGGCCCTCGCCGAAGCGTTCTGGGAGCAGGGCGCGCAGGTGGCTTTCTGCGATCTCGACGAAGAAGCCGGCCACGCGCTCTGCGAGCGGCTCGGCAACGCGGCGCCGAGCGCGGCGGTCGAGCGCCTGCGCCCATGGTTCGCGCGCTGCGACGTGCGCGATATCGACGCCTATCGCGCCGTGCTCGACGTGGCGGCGCGCCAGCTCGGGACGATCCGCACGCTGGTCAACAACGCGGGCCGCGATACGCGCCATGCGCTCGACGATCTCTCGGTCGAGATGTGGCACGAGATGCTGGCCGTCAATCTGACGCACCACGTGTTCGCGACGCAGCGCGTGGCGCCCGGCATGCGCGAGGCGGGCGGCGGCTCGATCATCAACCTCGGCTCGATCTCCTGGCTGCGCGGGCGTCCCAACCTGATCGGCTACACGGCTTCGAAGGCGGCGATTTCGGGGATCACGCGCACGCTCGCACGCGAGCTCGGCGAGCACGGCATCCGCGTCAACGCGGTGCTGCCGGGCGCCGTCGTCACGCCACGGCAGACGGCGCTGTGGCGCGATCCCGCCGCCGATCAGCAGTTTCTCGATTTGCAGTGTCTGAAATATCGCGTCGTGCCCGAGCATGTCGCGGACGCTGCGTTGTTTCTCGCAAGCCCGCAGGCGATGGCGATCACGGGACAGAACCTGGTCGTCGACGCGGGACTCGCTCAGGTGTCGGTAGTCGGATAGGAGGGTAGCGGCGGTTCCCGTGCGTTCAATAGGTAAGCAGACCCGAAGTAAAAAATAAACATCTCTGGAGATCTCTGATGCTTTACACGAAAAAGCGCCTGAAAAAGGGCGCGCGGGTACGCTCGTGCCTGCGAAATGGATTAATGTTCTCAGCGCTTGCTGCGGCGGGGCATTCCACCGCGTGGGCGCAATCGACGCTGACGCTGTATGGGATCGTCGATTCGGCCTTGCAGTACGGCAAATTCAACGACAACGTGAGCCCGACGGCGATGGCCGCGAGCGGCAACCTGCAGGCCTCGCGCTTCGGCTTTCGCGGCAGCGAAGACTTGGGCGGCGGCTACCGGGCGAACTTCCAGCTCGAAACCGGCTTCAGCACGTATACGGGTGTGGCCGGCGGCTCGACGCTGTTCAATCGCGGCGCGTCGGTCGGGTTGTCGAGCACGCAGTACGGCAGCGTCGACGCGGGCTACATGTATCTGCCGATTTACTGGGTGTTTCTGGCTTCGGACGTCTCGACCTACGGTCTTTCGAACCCGGCCGCGATCATGTCGCTGGAACACTCGTCGACGCTCGGCAAGTCGGGCACGGGCGGCTTCTATCCGAACGCCGTGCGTTACCGCACGCCGAACTACTACGGGCTGTCGAGCGAAATCGGTTATTCGTTCGGCTCGCAGAACGCTTCGGGTCAAACGGCCGACGGCCGCAACGTCGGCATGAACGTGATGTACCAGCGCTTCGGCATGATGCTCGGCTACGCGGTCAATCGCTACCAGTACTACGCGAACACGACCACGCTGACGCCGTCGTCGCAACTGACGCAGGTCGTTGCCGCAACGTATGGCTATGGCGGCAACTTCATCGGCACCAACTACGTCTATTCGAAGCGCACCGATTCGACCAACTGGTTTGCGTCCGCGTTTCTCGTCAACGCGAAGATTCCGGCGGGACATGGCGACATCGAACTCGGTGTCTCGCGGCGCATCCAGAGCGCGAATGCGCGCGCGATGGCCTATGACGTGGGCTATGTGTACTTCCTGTCGAAGCGCACGCAACTGTATGGCTATGCTTCGATGATCTCGAACAACAGCCATTCGAATCAGGGGTTCGGGCTGCTGAACCCGAATTATGCGACGGTGACGCCGGGCTTCGATCCGTGGGTGGTGACGGCCGGCTTGCGCACGTCTTTCTGAGTTTCGCATGCGCTGAGCGAAGTCGCGACGACACGCGCAACGCGCATCGAATCGTTTTTTATCAAGCAAGGAGAAGGGTATGAATGCACCGCTTAGATACGGCGTGATCGGCGCCGGGATGATGGGACAGGAACACCTGCGCAATATCGCGCTGCTGCCGAACGCGGTCGTCACGGCACTGGCCGATCCGCATGCGGAATCGATTGCCGGCGCGAAGCAGGCGGCCGGGCGCGACGACGTGAAGGTGTTCGCGGACTATCGCGATCTGCTCGCGAGCGACGCTTGCGACGTGCTCGTCGTGGCGACGCCGAACGATACGCATCGGGCCGTGCTCGACGATATTTTCGCCGCACCGAAGGCTTTCCCGACGCTGGTCGAAAAGCCGCTGTGTACCTCGATGGAAGATTGCCGGCATCTGGCCGCCGCCGCGAAGGCGCATCGCGCGCCGCTGTGGGTCGGCATGGAGTACCGCTACATGCCGCCGATGACGGCGATGATCGACGAGATTCGCGCGGGCACGATCGGCGATTTGCGGATGTTCTCGATTCGCGAGCATCGTCATCCGTTCCTGACCAAGGTCGGCGACTGGAACCGCTTCTCCGAGCGCACGGGCGGCACGCTGGTCGAGAAGTGCTGCCACTTCTTCGACCTGATGCGTCTCGTCGTCGGCGACGAAGCCGTGCGCGTGTTCGCCTCGGGCGGCGCCGACGTCAACCATCGCGACGAGCGTTATGACGGCAAGACGCCCGATATCATCGACCACGCCTATGTGATCGTCGAATTCGCAAGCGGCCGGCGCGCGAGCCTCGACCTCTGCATGTTCGCGGACGGCGAGTATTGGCAGGAAGTCTTTGCGGCGGTCGGCGACCAGGGTAAGGTGGAGTGCCTCGTGCCGGGCGCAAGCAAGCACTGGCCCGGCCGCGGCGAGCAGCAGGCCGAACTGGTGGTGAGCCCGCGCGATCCGAAGGGGCCGGTGCGGCGCACGGTCGAGGTCGACGAGAAGCTGCTCAGCATCGGCGCGCACCATGGCTCGACGTATTTCGAGCATCTCGGGTTCCAGCGTGCGGTGCTCGAAGGCAAGCCGGTCGAAGTCTCGTTGCAGGACGGTTTGAAGGCCGTGATGATCGGTTTGGCGGCCGAGCAGTCCATCAAGGAAAATCGCGTGATCGAGATTCCGAAGCTGGATTGAGGCTGTGCATGGCGGCTGTGGTGAATGACGGCCGTGGATCGCGGCAGTAAATCATGGCTGTGAGTCATGGCAGTGAAGCCGCTGCCGTGAAACGAAGCCATGAAAGACCAGCCGTCATCTCGTTGACCAGGGCGCGCGGGCGCGGATGCTGCGCAGGCATCCGCGCCCGCCGTTTCGTTACCGGGTAATCAATTCAAGTGAATGGAAATAGCGATGACTCAAATTTTGCGCTGGGGCGTATTGGGCGCCGCGAAAATTGCCGATAAGCGCGTGGTGCCCGCGATCCGGAATTCGGGCAACGCCCGCGTCACCGCCGTCGCGAGCCGCGATGCCGCGCGCGCGCAAGCATTTGCGCGGCAGCATCAGATCGATCAGGTGCTCGACAGCTACGAAGCAGTGGTCGAGAGCGACGACGTCGACGCCGTTTATATTCCGCTGACGACGGCGCATCACTTCGAGTGGTGCAAGAAAGCACTGGCGGCCGGCAAGCACGTGCTCTGCGAAAAACCGATCGCGCTGCGAGCGGACGAGGTCCGCGAACTGATCGCCTTGCGCGACGCGACGGGGCTCGTGTGCGCCGAGGCATTCATGGTCGCGCATCATCCGCAATGGGCCTTCGTGCGCGACAGTCTCGCGCAGGGCCTGTTGGGAGAACTGAAGCGCGTCGAAGGATGCTTTACCTATTTCAACGACGACCCCAACGCATTTCGCAACAACCGCGAACTCGGCGGCGGCGGCGTGCGCGACATCGGCGTTTATCCGGTGGTCACGACGCGCATCGCAACGGGGCTCGAACCGACTTCGGTGCAGGCGGATGTGGTGATCGATCCGCGTTTCGGCACCGATTGCTTTACGAGCGGCACGCTGGAGTTTCCCGGCTTCTCGATGCAGTTCTACTGCGGAACCCAGCTAGCGCGCCGGCAGGAAATGGCGTTTCATGGCACTCATGGCTGGATGAGTCTCGATGCGCCGTTCAATCCGGGCGTCTATGGTCCGTCCGTGGTGCGGCATCGCGACGATCGCACCGGCGAGACCCACATCACCACGTTCGACGGCGTCGATCAGTATCAGTTGATGGTGGAAGACTTCGCGCGGACGGTATTCGGCGAGCAGGAGGACGTGGCCTTTTCGCTCGAAAGCTCGCTGAACAATCAGGTGATCGTCGACCAGATCCTCGCCTAGCGATGCGGGCTGCACACCCGGCGTGGCGCGCGAGCGCCCATGCCTTGCATGACAGGCTTGCGCCACTCGCACCATTCGCGGCAGCGGCTTGCGCTGCGCCGTCCATCCGCTGACAGGAGAAAGCGCCCCATGACTGCACCGTTGCAAATCGGCCTGATCGGCTACGGCTTCTCCGGCCAGTTCTTTCACGCGCCCGTGATCGCGCATAGCGGTGCGGCGCGACTGGCCGCGATCGCGACGAGCCAGCGCGAACGTGCCCAGGCCGACTACCCCGAGGCGGCGATCGTCGACGGCCTCGACGCGCTGCTCGCGCTCGATGCTGTCGAATGCGTCGTGATCGCGACGCCCAACGACACGCACTTCGACCTCGCGCGCCGCACGCTCGAGTACGGCAAGCATGTACTCGTCGACAAGCCGGTCACGCTGAGCGCCGCGGAGTCACGCACGCTCGCGGTCATCGCGAAGCAGCGCGGCCTCGTGTTCGCGCCGTTCCACAACCGCCGCTGGGACGGCGACTTCCTCACCGTGCGCGAACTGGTCGCGAGCGGCGAGCTGGGCCGCATCACGCGCTACGAGTCGCATTTCGACCGCCTCGGCCTGGGCGCGCGCCAGGCTGCCGCGCGCAGCGGCGGCCTGCTCTATGGCCTCGGTCCGCATCTGATCGATCAGGCGCTCGCGCTGTTCGGCGCGCCCGAGTCGGTCGCCGCGTTCGTCCAGACGCGTCGCGAGCAGGCGGGTGCGCCCGATTTTGCTCACCTCGTGTTGCGCTACCCGAGCCACGACGCCGTGCTGCACGCCAGCGCGCTCGCCACGTATGCGCCGCGGTTCGCGATTCATGGCACGCGCGGCAGCTATCTGAAGCACGGGTTCGATGCGCAGGAAGCGCAGCTCAAGGCCGGCTTGTACCCGGGCCAGCCCGGTTTCGGCGAAGGTAACGGAGTTGGCCAGTTGCATGTGTTGCGCGACGACGGCCAGCCGGCCGACCGCGAAGTGCCCAATGCCGCCGGCAATTATGCGGATCTGTATCGCGCGCTTGCGGCGGCAGTTCGCGAAGGCAAGCCGTTCCCCGTGAGCCCGCAGGACGTTATCGACGTCATGACGCTGATCGACCTCGCGATGCAAAGCGCGAGGGAAGGCCGCACGCTGCCATTCGTGCGGCAGGCCTGAGGCGGCTCTTTCGCGGGCGCTTTCTTGCATCTACGTTGCGCCCGCGTTGCGGCTGCATTGGCGGTTGCCGCCGCGAGCTTGCGGGCTTGCTATCTTGCAGACGGCAGCCGCTCGCGTCTCCGACGGAGATAGCGGCTGCGTATCGCATAACGTCATTGCATTATCGTCAATACAGATTTTCTGTCTTTGATAACCGGTCTTTTATCGAATTCAAATTGAGTTCGACAGTACTGTCTCTCTCCCGCTGAGCAAGCTTCTCGCGAGTTCGTCGCGCATCGATGCAGGCACTCGGCATTCACGCGCATATCCGCATATTTGCACGAACGGTTCCGTTGGAATGCGCGGTTTGCGCACGGCCGTCCCCCTACAATTAGCGCACCCATAGCGCTGAACCGCCCGCCGGATCGGCAAAGCCACAAGGCATTTCCCGTTGGGTACGAGGCCGCTGTGCGCCGCTTTTTTCACCGCACGCACGGGCCGCTATTCGCATGAGTCCGCACTCGCGGACTCGCCGCCGCATTGATGGAGATATTCGCTTTGACACCTGCGCCCATTGTCCGCCTGCTCGAAAATCGATGGTTTGGTTTGCTGGCACGTATCGCTCTGACCTTTCCGTACTGGACAAGCGGTATTGCGAAACTACTCAATCTGAAGGGCGCATTGGCCGAGGCTCACGCCCTGGGTCTGCATCCTGCCGTACCGATCATCGCGGTGACGATCTTTATCGAACTCGGCGCTTCGCTGGCCGTCATCAGCAGCCGCCTGACCTGGCTCGCCGCCGGCGCGCTGGGCGTATTCACCGCCAGTGCCGCCGCAATCGCTTATCCGTTCTGGGCCGACCCCGATACCATCGTGCGCTTCACCGACCGTAACGCCTTCTTCGAGCATATCGGCCTGATTGGCGGCTGCGTGCTCGCATCGATATTGGCCGATCGGGAGCATCGGCAGTAAAGGGCGTCGGCTCGGGCGAGCGCATCGGGGCGGTTTTTTCGCGGAGATGTCCACGGATAGGCCGTCATCGCATGCGATGCGCCCGCGCCTTCGCACGATGCGCTCCTTCGGTTGAGCCTGCCTTGCCTGTATAGATTCCCCACGCAGTAGATCCGATGCAGCGAATGATGATCGCGGCGTATCGCCGCTCGTCGTTTCGCTGCAGCTTCCCATTGATAGGGTTTCAAGGAAAACAACCATGGTCCAAAAATCGACGGAACCGAACATGACCCATGCGGCCGGTGCTCCCGTCAGCGACAACGTCAACATTCAGACGGCCGGCCCGCGTGGCCCCGCGCTGCTGCAGGACGTCTGGCTGATCGAGAAGCTTGCGCATTTCGATCGCGAGGTGATCCCGGAGCGCCGCATGCATGCGAAGGGCGCGGGCGCTTACGGCACGTTCACGGTGACGCACGATGTCACGCGCTACACGAAGGCGAAGATGTTTGCGGAAGTCGGCAAACAGACGCCGCTGTTCGCGCGCTTCTCGACGGTGGCCGGCGAACGCGGCGCGGCGGATGCCGAGCGCGACATTCGCGGCTTCGCGCTGAAGTTCTATACCGACGAAGGCAACTGGGACATGGTCGGCAATAACACGCCGGTGTTCTTTTTCCGCGATCCGCTGCGGTTCCCCGATCTGAACCACGCGATCAAGCGCGATCCGCGTACCGGCATGCGCAGCGCCGAGAGCAACTGGGACTTCTGGTCGCTGCTGCCCGAAGCACTGCACCAGGTCACGATCGTGATGAGCGAGCGCGGTATTCCGCGTACGTTCCGCCATATGCACGGTTTCGGCAGCCACACTTATAGCTTCATCAATGCCGAGAACGAACGCACGTGGGTCAAGTTCCATTTCCGCACGGAGCAGGGCGTCGAGAACCTGAGCGATTCGGAAGCGGAAGCACTGATTGCCAAGGACCGCGAGACGCATCAGCGCGATCTGTTCGACAGCATCGAGCGCGGCGATTTTCCGCGCTGGACCTTGCTCATTCAGGTCATGACGGATGCGCAGGCCAAGGCATTCCAGTTCAATCCGTTCGATCTGACGAAGGTGTGGCCGAAGGGCGACTATCCGCTGATCGAAGTCGGCTATTTCGAACTGAACCGCAATCCGGAGAACTTCTTCGCCGAAACCGAGCAGGTCGCGTTTTCGCCGTCGAACATCGTGCCCGGTATCGGCTATTCGCCGGACAAGATGCTGCAGGCGCGCCTCTTCTCGTATCCGGATGCGCAACGCTACCGGCTCGGCGTGAACTTCAACCATATCCCCGTCAATGCGCCGAAGTGCCCGTTCCATAGCTATCATCGCGACGGCGCGATGCGCACCGACGGCAACCTCGGCGGCACGCCGTCGTACTGGCCGAACAGCAAGGGCGTCTGGATCGATCAGCCGCAACTCAACGAGCCGCCGCTCGAACTCGACGGCGCGGCCGCTCATTGGGATCATCGCGTCGACGAAGATCACTATCAGCAGCCGGGCATTCTCTTCAGAAGCATGAATGCGGCGCAACGGCAGACGCTGTTCGATAACACGGCGCGGCAGCTTGCCGGCGTGTCGAAGGACATTCAGCAGCGTCACATCGGCAATTGCGCAAAAGCCGATCCGGACTATGCCGCGGGTATCGAAGCGGCGCTTGCACGACTCGCGAGCGAGAAGAAGTAACGCGTTGGCGGGGCGTGCCGTCATGACCGGTTGCCGCTGTTGTGCATGCCTTGCATGTGGCGGTGCGAGCGGCGCTTTGAACGGGAAGCGACGGGAAGCGGGCAGCAAGCAGTACGTTGCCGCGTTCCCGGCCGGTCAGGCGGATTGTATGCGTCGCGCATGAAAACAGATGCGATCCTGTATGATCGCATCTGTCTAGCAGGACAAATGCTGGATGCGAGAAAGATTAGTCGTTTGTTTTCTTGCAGGTAACCTCACATAATAAACCCGCTCCACGGCGAATTCGAAGAGAGACCGCGGCGCTGGATCATATGAATGTTGTGTATCGGACATCAAAGGCATTGTTGAGAGAAATGCGGTGCCGGAAGCATGAAGTATGGCTGCAAGGTGGTGACTGAAAACTCGTCGCGGACCGCGGTTTCTCCAGAACGCATCTGAAGGACCATTGTGACAGACACTTCCGCGAATCCACTTTGGGATGATTTGCGTATCGTCAAAGCTATCGCAGAGGGCGGCAGCCTCGTTGCCGCCGCAACAGCGCTCGGGCTCAACCATTCGACGGTTTCCCGGCGGCTTTCCGCGGTCGAACGGGCCTTGGGCGCCGTGTTGTTCGACCGGCGCCGCAGCGGCTACGGGCCGACCGCGGCGGGTGAAGAAGTGATTGCGTTGGCCAGTCGTATCGAGCTGGATATTCTTAGTATGACGAAGCGCGTGTCCAGCCACGCCGACAGTCAAAAAGGCAATCTGCGCATTACGACCAGCGATGCGCTCGTGCGGGATTTCGTTATCCCGATCGTCGCGGATTTCCGCACTCGCAACCCGGGTGTGCAGATCGAGATGATGGTCGGCAACAAGCCCCTGAATCTCGCGCGCGGCGACTCCGACATTGCGATTCGAGCCACGCTGGCGCCGCCGGAAAACCTGTTCGGACGCAAGCTCGGCACCGTCGCATGGGCGATTTATGGCCGCGCGGCCGATAGCGCGAACGGCTCTCCCGCGGGCGACATCATCGATCGTCGACCGTGGGTGTCCTATTGCCGGGACTTGAGCGGGCTCAAGGCATTCAGTTTTATCGATGAACACGTCGACCCCTGCAATATCGTCTATCGAAGCGACTCTATTATCGGCGTGGTCTCCGCCATTACCGCGGGGATCGGCATCGGTCTTTTGCCCTGCATGTACGGCGACCTGGTCACCGGCATCACCCGATTGAGCCCCGTGATACCCGAGGTATATGACGAGTTGTGGCTTCTGACGCATCCCGACATCCGCAAATCCGGCCGGGTGAGTGCGTTTATGGCGCACTGCGCCGAGGCGATCATCGGGCGGCGCGAATTGATCGAGGGCAGGGCCGTCTATCGGGGACATTCGGTTGGCGCTTCGCCGTCGCCGGGTGGTTCCCGGCTTTCATGGGTCTGATCGACGCTTTTGCACGAATTGAATCGTGCTGATCCTGAAACACCAAAACGGTATTCGCGAGCTTCATGCCGATGTCGGGAGAGCTTCGGATTCCCTATCGAAGCGCCGGAGCCATCCGTCACGCAGGCGCAATCAGATGACGGATTCGCGGCACCTCGGTGCCGATATGAAATTGCCGGGCGGTTTCCTCGCATTCGCGGTCGGCGCGCGTGACACGTTCGTGCTGGCGCAAATGTTCGATCCAGCTCTCGACGACGAAGGTCTCGACGAACAGACCCGCCTGCGCCGCATCTTCATACAACCCCCAGGAGAGGGCGCCGCCACGGCGCCGGCTGGCTTGCAGCCGTGCCATCGCATGCGTGAAGTCGGCGGAACTCGCCGGCGCGATGCGATACTCGATCGTGACGAGCACCGGGCCGCGATCGTTCTGCATGTCGCCTTCCACATGCGGCGCGGGCCAGTCGGCCGCGGGTGTGAGGTCGAGCTTCGCGGCGGCGTCGAGCGGGAAACGCAAGGCGAGCAACTGCGCGATGCCGAGCGCCGCGCCGGCCGCGAGCAGTGCTACTTGCACGCCTGCATGCGCGGCGATCCATCCCCAGAAGGTCGAACCCGCGGTCATCGTGCCTTGCGAGACGAGCATATAGAGCGCGAGCGTACGCGCCTTGACCCAGGCGGGCGCGGCCATCTGCGCCGCGCCGGTGAGCGACGACATGATCGTGATCCATGCGACGCCCGCCGCGAACATGACCGGCGCGGCCATGGCAAAGGTCGAGGCCATGCCGAGCAATGCAGTCGCCGCCGCGAACAGCAGCGACGCGGCGAGCATCATCGCGTTGCACGAAATCCGTCCGGAGAGCACGCGCAGAAGCAATGCACCGACGATGGCGCCGAAGCCGAGGCAGGCGAGCAGCGCGCCGTAGCCGATGGAGCTCAAGCCGAGATCGCGCCGGCCGATCACCGGCAGCAAGGCCCAGAGCGCGCTTGCAAATACGAAGAACGCCGCGCTGCGCAGCAGTACCGTCAGCATGGCGGGCGACTGCCGTGTGTAACGCACGCCGGCTTGCAAGGCGCCGAGAAAGTGTTCGGCGGGCAGGCCCGATTTGCGCGGCGTGCGTTGCCAGCGCAACAGCACTATGGCGACGCCGATGCTGGATAGCGCATTGAGCGCGAAGACCGCCGCCGGGCCGCCGGCGGCGGCGATCACGAGGCCGCCCGCGGCCGGCCCGATCGCGCGTGCGATATTGATGCCGAGGCTGAGCAGCGCAATCGCGCGCGGCAGGCTCGCGGGCGGCACCAGTTCGGGGATGGTCGCCTGGAAAGCCGGTGCGCTGAGCGTCATGCCGGTGGCGATTGCCGCGACCATCGCCAGCAGCAGCCACGGGGTGCACAGGCCGGCGAACGTAAAGATCGAGAGCAGGGCCGCGCCGGCCACCATCCACCATTGCGTGGCGAGCAGCAGCCGCCTGCGGTCGACGATGTCGGCGAGCGCGCCGGCGGGCATCGACAGCACGAACATCGGCAGCGTGGTCGCGGCCTGCACCGCCGCCACCAGCAGCGGGTCGCGCGACAGGGACGTCATCAGCCAGCCCGCGCCGACATCCTGCATCCACGTGCCGATATTCGAAACGATGGTGGCGATCCACAGCGCCCTGAAAATAGGAATCCTGAGCGGCGAATCGGCAGCCGTATTCATGATGGGGTCTCGTTGCGGGTCAAGGCTGGGTCAAAGCCGGTTCAAGGCTGGTGCTGGCCAGCGGTATCTTCATTCGCGCGCGTCGGGCGCGGCGCAAGTCCTGTCACCTGCCCCGACGTTGTCTGCTCGCTACGGGCGTGTACGTTCGTCGCGGCGCTGGATTCGGACATCAGCCGTTTCACGGTGGGCAGCGCCTGTTCGCCGATCAGGATGCCGAGCAGGCCGACCAGGGCGATCAGCGGCGGTGCCGGCGAGCGCACTTTCAGCAGCGAATAGACGAGGCCCACGAGGAGACCGGCAGCGAGCGACAGGAGATAGGATTTCATGCAATGCTTGCCGCGGTGTTTCGATGAACGAACGACTTTGCCGCAGGCGGGCTTATCGTCCAGATGAATGTTCAAATAAATGCTTGAGCCAGTGCATCGAATCGATACCTTGATTCAAGGCGCGCTGACGGAAGCGGGGCCGCATCGCGCGCCGCGCGCGCTGCTTCGTGCAGGCGTGCGGCCGTGACGCGGCCCCGTCATCAAGCGGAAATCAAGCTTGACGTTGGCGGGATCAGTGCGCGCCGAGCATCGCCTTCGCGTACTCGATACCCACGCCGAATGCGCCGCCGAACTTCATGGCGATGCCGGTCGTCACGTCGTACGTTTCGGTACGTGCCCAGTCGCGTTGCAGTTCGAGCAGATAGGTGAGTGCCGTGATCGGACGCGCGCCGGCCTGGATCATCCGTGCGACTGCGCGTTCATGCGCTTCGACCGAGCCGTCGCCGCATGCATCGGTGACGACATAGACTTCGAAGCCTTGCTCGAGCGCGGAAATCACGGGGCCGTTGCAGCAAACCGACGTCCACAGGCCGGCGATGACCAGGCGGTTCTTGCCGGTTGCATTGATACGGGCGATGAAGTTCTCGTCTTCCCATGCATTGGACGTCGTGCGGTCGGTGACTTCCGCATCCGGAAACGCGTCGGTGATTTCGTCGAAGAGCGGGCCAGCGAAGCTGTCCTTCGAGATCGTCGAGATGATCGTCGGCACGTTGAAGCCCTTGCCGGTGTGAGCAAGAATGGCTGCGTTAGCGCGCAGATTGGTGATGTCGATCGACTTCGTGTTGAATGCCATCTGCGCCTGGTGATCGATCAGGACCAGCGCGTGGTCGTTGGGGCTCAGAAGGGAAGCAGCGGGTTTGGCGATGGCTTGGATGCTCATTACTCGGTCCTCGTGGAGTGAATGGGTTGGCTGGAATTCAGCCGATGGCCTGCGAGAGACGGTTGACAGGGGGGCTGGAGGACAACCGCAAGTCATCGGCATGCGGAGGATTCTAAGTGAGCGAGTCCGCATAGGGGGGTGCAGTTTTGCGGAATGGCATGTGTAAAACTGCGGACGTTCGCATTGAACTATCGATCGAGTTCCATCGAGTGACGCATGCGCGGTTCTCTGCCTTCGATGAAGTTGCGATGCTGCGTAATCGCTTCCGCGCAATGCTTCATGAACGCATGAACCCGGCCCGACTTGCGGATGTCGGGATGCGTCAGCACCCACAATTCGTCGTAGACTCGCGGCTCGACAGGACCGATGCGCACGAGTCCGCCGAGCAGGTCGCCGTGCATGCAGGGCAGCAGGCCGATGCCGATGCCGGCCGCGATCGCCGAGGTGACGCCGACGACGGAATCGCTGCGATGGAGAATGTTTTCCGCCGGTACGTGTGCGTTGACGAAGTCGAACGCCATGAGACCGGCGAGGTTCTTGCCGTACGATACCCAGCGGCGCTGATAGAGTACTTCTCTCGACGGCGATACGCCGACGTAGTCGGCCCTGCGCCCATAAATGGCCCATGCGATGGTGGCGAGCTTGCGGCCGAACAGGTTCTCGGGCGGTGCCACGGTGGCGCGAAACGCGATGTCGGATTCGCCGCGCGCGAGATTGAGCGACTTGTTGCCGACGAGGGTTTCAATGCGCAGGCCCGCGTTGCGGCGCTGGAAGTCCGCGATGATCGGCGTGAGAAAGTCGAGCAGCAGCGCGTCGCTCGTCGTGATGCGCAGGTTGCCCGTATAGCTGTGCGCATGACCCGACACGCGCCGGGTCACGGCGTGGATGTCGGTTTCGATGCGCCCGGCCAGCGCGATCAGCTCGGCGCCCGCGCCGGTCGGCACATAGCCGTTGCGGCGCCGGTCGAACAGCACGGCTTGCAGCACGCGCTCGACGGCCGCGAGCCGGCGGCTGACCGTGGAGTGATTCATGTCGAGCACGGCGGCCGCGGCGACGAGGCCGCCGCTATCGCCGATTGCCTTGACGATGCGCAGGTCGTCCCATGAGAGCGCGTGAAGGGGATCGTTCATGATGTCCTCTGAAAAGCGGCTTCCTGCCAATAGTTCGCCGTATGTACCCGGAACTCATCGGCGAAGCCGGAACACCCGGCCGTGAGTATGCGTGATTGGCCTCAAGAACTTTTTTCATCTTGCCGACATACAGCTATCGAAACAACTATGGGAAGTTTACCAATGACGCTTACGCCAGTCGGCAATATCGGCAGCACTTCGGCCGCTTCCGTTTCGCCAGCGCAGAACCCGGGCACTAGCGCCGATAGCGGGAAGCCGCCGGCCGCGAGCAACGGCGCGGCGAATTCGAATCCCGCGAGCCATAGCGCGGGAGCGGGAACATCGGGTTTCGCCTCTTCGTCATCTTCATCCGAGTCTCCGGCCATGCGCGCGCTGAAGGCGGAAATCCGGCGCCTTCAGCAGGAACTGGCGCATCTTCAATCCCAACTGACGAAGCTGTCGTCACCCGGGGATCAGAGCGTGGCCAGCGCGCTGCGCGGTCAGGTCGCGTCGATTTCGTCGGCCATCGAGCAGGCGACGGCCGCGCTGTCCCAATTGATGCTCGGCTCCGGGAAAACCGGCGGCCTCGTGAACGAGCAGGCCTGAGCTACCGTTTGCTCGAAGCAGGGCGCGCCCTGGCCGTGCAATTGACGCACAGGTGCGCGTTTCATCGTTCGTGAGCGGATTCTAACGCGCTCTCCGAGCGCAGAAGCTCGACGAAGGCCTGCTGGACCGCCGTGCCGAGCCAGTCGCTGCGCACCGTATAGCCGACCGCGCGGCGCGCTTCGGGCAAGGCCAGTTCCAGCGCGACCAGTTCGCGCCCCGGATAGGCGTCGCGAATCTGCGCGCGCGACAACAACGTGATGCAATCGCTTTCCATCAGCATCGCCAGCATCATCGCAAGAGAACTGGTTTCGAGCACCAGCGGCGGCTTGACCGGCAACTGCTCGAAAATCGAATCGATCACCGCGCGGCGCGGCACGTTGTGCTCGGGCATGACCCAGTCGTGGCCGGCGAGATCGAGCAGGGCGATGCGCTTGCGCCTTGCCAGCCGATGCCCCTTGCGCACGGCCGCCACGTAAGGGTCGGCAAACAGCTCCGTTTCCTGCGCGGCCCCGGCAAGACGCGCCCCGCGCAAGCCGCCGATGATGATGTCGAGCGCGCCGCTACGCAATTTGCGCAGCAGATGCGCATGCGAGCCTTCTTCCACCGTGACGCGTGCGGCAGGATAGCCCTCGCGCAAGCGCTGAATGACGCGCGCGACGAGGCGTGGCGGCAGCAGCGGCAGGACGCCGATCGCCACCTTGCCGGTGAGCTGCCCGCGAGCGTACGCGAGGTCCTCGCCCGCCTGCGCGATCTCATGAAGCGCGAGGCTCAAACAGCGCGCGAACTCGATGCCGGCAGCGTTCGCCGACACGCTATGCACGCGGCGCCGGTATAGCGACACGCCGACGTTCTGTTCGATTTGCCGCGCGGCCCGATGCACAGCGGGCTGCGAAATGCCCAATGACAGCGCGGCCTCGGCCGCGGAGCCCGCGTCGGCGATCGCGATGTGGCAGCGCACCTGCGCGTCGGTGAGGCGGCGGCAGATCTTCGCCGCGTGCGCGGCCGTCGCCTGGCCCGTCAGGCCCATGACGGCACGCTCGATCTGATCGAGCATGCGGCGCACGCGCCGCTGCAGGATGAGGCCTTCGCCGGTCAATTCGCTGCCGCCGAAGCCGCGTTCGAACAGCGGGCCGCCAAAGCCCGCTTCGAGCTTGCTGATCGCGACGCTGACCGCCGGCTGCGTGCGCCCCGCGCGGATCGCCGCCTGCCCGATGCCACCGGCCTCGCACACCGCATCGAACAGGAAAAGGCGCCGCAGGCGCGCTTGATCTTCATCCGATGACGTTTCTCCTGACGCTTTCATTGGCCCTCCAGATGGCCCCGAAAAAACCCTTAGATTAACCAGAATTTATGAGCTGGGCCTCACTTCATATTGAGGCATTCAACGCTATCGAGCTTACATTAACACCCATTCCAGCAGAACATTTCCCGTCAGGAGCGCCTTCATGTCAATCGTCATCGACACGCATACTCATGCAATTTCCCCCGATAAACAACGCTATCCGATCGCCCCGGTCGGCGGCCACCAGTCGGAGTGGTCGGCGAAGCGCCCGGTCAGCTTCGAAGGGCTGCTCGCGTCGCTGGACGAAGCGGGCATCGACCGGGCGGTCGTGGTGCAGGCGTCGACGGTGTATGGCAACGACAATAGTTATGTGGTCGAGGCGGTGCGCAGCCATCCGGATCGCTTCGCGGGGGTGTTCTCGATCGACGTGCTGGCGGACGACGCCGTCTCCCAGATGCAGCGCTGGCTCGACGCGGGCCTCTCGGGCCTGCGTCTGTTCACGACCGGCAGCACGATGCCGGGGCAGGCGGGCTGGCTCGACGACGAGCGCTCGTTTCCGGTCTGGGAATACGCGCAGCGCCACAACGTGTCGATTTGTCTGCAGATGACCGCACAGGGCATTCCCGCGCTGCTGAACATGCTCGCGCGCTTTCCGGACATCCGCGTTCTGCTCGATCACCTCGCGCGTCCCGAACTGGCCGGCGGCCCGCCGTACGAAGCAGCCGCGCCGCTTTTCAGCCTCGCGCCGCATCAGGGCGTGTATCTGAAGCTCACGAATCGCACGATCGCCGAAGCCGGCCGAGGCGCGTCGACGCCCGCGGCGTTTTTCCCGCGCGTGCTCGAAGCGTTCGGCGCGCATCGCATTGCGTGGGGCTCGAATTTCCCGGCGGCCGAAGGCGCGCTGCCGCAACTGCTCGCCGACGCTCGCGAGAGTCTTGCGATGCTGCCGGCCGACGCGCAAGCCGCGATCTTCTCCGGCACCGCGCGCGCGATCTATCCGGCGCTCGCCGCCTGAAACGTCGACTTCGAATGCAACCGGGAGACCCGAACGTGAGTACTGCAACGCAACCTCTGCGCCTGAAGGCCGCACTGAAAACCTATCCGCATACGCGAGCGCTGAAAGCGGGCGAGCTGACGGACCCGGCGGTCGAACTGCTGTTCGAGGAGATCGAGCCGATCCATCGCGCGTTCGCGCCGATGGCGCGCCGCCAGGCGTTCGACGTCAGCGAACTGGCCATCGTCACGTATCTTCAGGCGAAAGCCTACGGCAAGCCGCTCGTGCTCTTGCCCGCGGTCGTGGCCGCGCGCTTCCAGCAAGGCTGCATCATCTACAACGCGGGGCGCGCCAAGCCCGACCTGAGCCATCTCGCGGGCAAGCGGATCGGCGTGCGGGCCTACTCGCAGACCACCGGCGTGTGGGTGCGCGCGATTCTCGGGGAAACCTACGGCGTGCCACTCGACGAGATCGAGTGGGTGACGATCGAAGGCGCGCATCTGGAAGAGTATGTCGAACCCGCTTTCGTGCGCCGTGCCGAGGCCGGCAAGCAATTGCTGTCGATGCTGCGTGAGGGCGAGATCGATGCCGCGATCCTCGGCAACGATCTGCCGGGCGAGCCGGAATTCAAGCCGCTGATCGAGAATGCCGCGGCCGCCGACCGTGAGTGGTACGCGCTGCATCGTTACGTGCCGATCAATCATGTCGTTGTGGTGACACAGGCGCTGGCCGATGCGAATCCGCAAGCCGTGCGCGCGGTGTACGACCTGCTCAAACGCGGCAAGGCCGCGGCTGCCGGGCAGAGCACGGGCCAGCCCGACAAGCTGCTGTTCGGCTATGACGCACTACGCGGGCCGCTCGAAGAAACCCTGGCCTTCTGCGAGCAACAGCAATTGCTGCCGCGCAAGCTGAGCGTCGAGGAAATCTTCGCCGACAGCCTCGGCATTCTGGGCGACGCCGCGCGTTAGCGCAACGCACGTCCGCTTCACGCATCCTGAGCGAATCCGAATTCGCCGCAGTCCGTCAAGGAGACACCATGAGCTTGCCCGGCAAATCCGCCGCCGCGAAACCCAGGGAACGCCGTCCGTTCTACCTCGATCTGTCCTTCCAGGTATTGGCCGGCATGGCGTTAGGCATCGCCACGGGTTACTTCTTTCCGAAGTTCGGCATCAACCTGCAACCTCTCGGCGATGCCTTTATCCGCATCATCCAGATGCTGATCGGCCCGATCATCTTCTGTACGGTGTGCAGCGGCATTGCGGGCGTGAGCGATTTCAAGAAAGTCGGCCGCGTCGCGATCAAGGCGCTCTTCTATTTCGAAGTGGTGACGTCGATCGCGCTGGTACTCGGTCTCGTGGTCGTGAACCTGCTCAAGCCCGGTGTCGGCATGAACGTGGACATGCACAGCGTGCATTCCGCCGCCGTCGATACGTATGTCGCCAAGGCGCATCACTTCGTCACGACGAGCGAATTCCTGCTCAATGTGATTCCGCACACGGCAATCAGCGCGTTCGCCGGCGGCGACGTGTTGCAGGTGCTGTTCTTCTCGGTGCTATTCGCATTCGGACTCGCCGCGATCGGCGAGCGCGCACAGCCGGCCATGGACCTGATCGAAGCGGTGTCGGGTTCGCTCTTCTGGATCATCGGGCTCACGATGAAAATCGCGCCGCTCGCCGCATTCGGCGCGATCTCCTTCACGGTCAGCAAGTTCGGGTTCGGCACGCTGATCTCGCTCGGCAAGCTCGTGCTCGAGTTCTATCTGACCTGCGCGCTGTTCATTCTGCTGATTCTCTGGCCGATCGCGAGGGTCAACGGCTTCAGTCTGCTGCGTTTGATGCGCTATATCGGCGCGGAGTTGCTGCTCGTGATCGGCACGAGTTCTTCGGAGACGGTATTTCCGCAACTGATCGACAAGCTCGAACGGCTCGGATGCGAGAAGTCCGTGGTCGGTCTGGTTTTGCCGACGGCCTATACGTTCAATCACGACGGCACCTGCCTGTACTTCGCCGCGGCGGCGGTCTTTCTCGCCCAGGCCACCAACACGCCGATGAACTGGCACGATCAGCTGGTCCTGCTCGCGGTGCTGCTGCTCACGTCGAAAGGCGCGGCAGGGGTGTCCGGCGCGGCCATCGCCGTGCTGGCGGCTACGCTGACCGCGTCGAACACGATTCCGGTCGAATCCATCGCTCTCGTGCTCGGTATTCACCGAGCCATGTCGAGCGGATTCGTGTTTACCAACATCATCGGCAACAGCGTCGCAACCATTGTCGTGGCGAACTGGGAAAAGGCGCTCGACCGCGTTGCGCTGAGCCGCGAACTGGCGGCGGGCTTCCGGCCGGATGCGATTGCGTCCGGCCACCTGAGCCACACGAGCCACCCGAGCGGCGGCCAGGCCGGCAGTTAAAAGCACTTAAATCACCTGAAGCACTTGCCTGTCACACCAGCTGAGCCGCCGAGCCGGTTCAGCGGGTTCGACGCACCCGAAAAGAATGCAACGGATCACTTCGCGTAACGAGTTATACGAATCGGATGAGAGGTTTTTTCTCTTCATTCAATCCAGATAAATACATCGGATTAGAGACATATCATGAAAATAAAGATTTGGAGAACGATTGGAGCAGGGTTGTCGCTGGCGGCGGGCACGATGTCCGCGCATGCGCAAACCAGTGTCCAGATATACGGCACGGTAGATGGCGGCGTGCGTTACCAGAACAATGCGGCCGTCGGTGGCGGCTCGGTGGTGACGATGAATTCCAACGGCTACTACAGTTCGAACAAACTCGGCTTTCTGGGCCGGGAAGACCTCGGTGGCGGCTGGAACGCGCACTTCCGGCTGGAGAGCGGATTCAATCTCGGCAACGGCCAGCTGGACAACACCAACGGTGTGCTGTTCAACCGGCAAGCGTATGTCGGCATTGGGCACACGAAATACGGGTCGATCGATCTCGGGCGCCAGTACACGATCTCGCACGACATCATCAGCATTTACGATCCATTCGGCTTTCACTTCACGCCGATCCTGCCGTTGACCACCGCGTCGGACGGCACGCGCAACAACAACGCCATCAAGTACAAGAACGACCTCGGGCCGCTGCTGTTCGAAGCGGACAACTCGTTCGGCGGCGTGGCGGGCGATTTCAGCAGCGGGGCGACGCGCTCGGTCGGCCTGAGCTATGGCATGGGGCCGGCCAGCATCGGCGGCGTGTACGGGCATCGCAACATTCTGAGCGGCACGACCTACGTCAGCGACAGCTATTACATGGCCGGCGCCGCTTACCAGATCGGCCCGGTGCGTGTGTCGGGCGGCTTCATGTCGGAAGACCAGCAGAACCCCAACGCGGCGCACCAGGTGACGAACAACGCGTTCGGCGGCCTTGCCTGGAGCATCAAGCCGGACCTGGTCTTCACCGGCGGCTACTATCAGACCACCGTTTCCACCGACAAGGCGAGCCGCCGCGGCATCTCGGTGGTGTCGCTCGCTTATCTGCTGTCCAAGCGCACTACGCTGTACAGCGAACTCGATTACACGTCGTACAAACACGCCGTGGTCAGCACGTTGAACCCGGCCGGCGCGTCGAGTCAGACCGCCGTCACCGTGGGTCTCGACGTGCTGTTCTAACCGTTCAAACCGACAGGCAAACGCGCGTTGGCGGTATCGCGCGCTGAATTTCCAGGGAGAGCCAGGCATGATTATCGATATCCACGGCCACTATACGACCGCGCCGAAAGCATTGGAGACGTGGCGCAACCGCCAGATCGCAGGCATTGCGAATCCGTCGGCGATGCCCAAGGTATCGGAGTTGCAGATCAGCGACGACGAACTGCGCGAGTCGATCGAGAACAATCAGTTGAGGCTCATGCTCGCGCGCGGCCTTGATCTGACGATCTTCAGTCCGCGCGCGAGCTTCATGGCGCATCACATTGGCGATGCCGCCATCTCGGCAACATGGGCCGCGATCTGCAACGAACTGTGCTATCGCGTGAGCCAGTTGTTCCCCGGGCATTTCGTGCCGGCCGCGATGCTGCCGCAAAGTCCGGGCGTGGATACGGCCACCTGCATTCCTGAACTCGTCAAATGTGTCGAGCAATACGGCAATGTCGCGATCAATCTGAATCCCGATCCGTCGGGCGGTCACTGGACCAGTCCGCCGCTGTCGGATCGCTACTGGTACCCGATCTACGAGAAGATGGTGGAGTACGATATTCCCGCCATGGTTCACGTGAGCACGAGCTGCAATGCGTGCTTCCACACGACCGGCGCGCATTATCTGAATGCGGATACGACCGCCTTCATGCAATGCCTGACCTCGGACCTGTTCCGCGACTTCCCCACGCTGCGCTTCGTGATTCCGCACGGCGGCGGTGCAGTGCCGTACCACTGGGGACGCTTTCGCGGTCTCGCGCAGGAGTTGAAAAAGCCTGTGTTGAAGGACCATCTGCTCAACAATATTTTCTTCGACACCTGCGTCTATCACCAACCCGGTATCGATCTGCTGACGCGCGTGATTCCCGTCGACAACATCCTGTTCGCGAGCGAGATGATCGGCGCGGTGCGCGGCATCGATCCGGAGACGGGCCACTATTTCGACGATACGAAGCGTTATATCGAAGCGGCGCATGTCGATGCGCAGGAACGCCAGAAGATCTATGAAGGAAATGCACGGCGTGTTTATCCGCGCCTCGATGTATTGCTCAAATCGAAGGGGCTGTAATCATGTATGAACTCGGAGTGGTTTATCGCAACATCGAGCGCGCGGATGCCGGCGTGGCCGAAAAACTCGGCGCGCTCGGTTCGGCAACCGTGCATGAGGCCATGGGCCGCGTGGGCCTGCTCAAGCCTTATATGCGCCCGATCTATGCGGGCGCGACGGCGGCCGGCACGGCCGTCACCGTGCTGCTGCATCCCGGCGACAACTGGATGCTGCACGTCGCAGCCGAGCAGATCCAGCCCGGCGACATGGTCGTGGCCGCGCTGACCGCCGATTGCACGGACGGCTACTTCGGCGACTTGCTGGCCACCAGCTTCAAGGCGCGTGGCGCGCGCGGCTTGATTATCGACGCGGGCGTACGCGACGTCAGCGTGCTCGCCGAGATGAACTTCCCCGTGTGGAGCAAGGCGATTTCGGCGAAAGGCACGATCAAGGCGACCTTGGGTTCGGTCAATATCCCGGTGGTCTGCGCGGGCGCACTCGTCGTACCTGGCGATGTCGTGGTGGCGGATCAGGACGGTGTGGTCGTGGTGCCGCAAGCGATGGCGGAGAAAACGCTCGACAACGCCCAGGCGAGAGAGGCGAACGAAGCGCAGAAGCGCGCGACGCTCGCCTCGGGCGTACTCGGGCTCGACATGTACAAGATGCGCGAGCCGCTGGAAAAGCTGGGCTTGCGTTATATCGACTGACGCCCGTTGAGCATTGGCGCGGTCGCGCAGCCGGCTGCGCACCGCGTTTCTTCGCGCCGTTGCCGGCGCGGCGGCTCATATCTTGACGCTGTAATCGGCGACCTTGATCGGCGCGTTGATGATCCTGCGCTGGGCGAGCCAGTCGGCGGCCCGTTGCAGTTGCGCCATGAAGGCCGCGTCGTCGGGCTCGTGAAACTGGTTCACGCGCTTCAGGCTCGCGAGATAGTCGCGCACCTGATCCGGATATTTGGCCTCGTTTTGCGCGAGCGATTCCGATTCGCCCGGGTGAGCCGACTGCCACGCGCCTTCCACGTAATACGCGTCGAGTACGGCGCGCACGAGTGCGGAATTTTCTTCGGCGAACTGACGGCGTGTGACGAGCGAGCTGTAGTCGACGAGGAAGTCGAGGTCGCGCCCTTCGCTGAAGATGTCGCGGGCGTCGTTCGAATAGCGCGCGATATCCACGGCGGGCGACCACATCGACCACGCGTCGACTTTGCCTTGCGCGAATGCGGGCGCGGCATCGGGCGGATTCAGATAGACGAACTCGACCTTGCTGCGATCGACATGATGCTTCTCCAGCGCCGCAATCAGCAGGAATTCGCCGAGCCCCGAGCGATTCACCGCAACCTTGCGGCCGGCGAGATCGGCAACCGAGTGGATGCCGCTCGACTTCTTGACGATGATGGCGGTCGAGCGCGGCGAATACACGTCGAAGGCGGTGAAGACGATGGGCGAGCCCGCCAGCATCGCGGCGAACGCGGGCGTCGTCGAGCCCCAGAAGCCGAAGTCCGCGCTGCCGCCGACCACGGCCTGGATCGACGGCGCATGGTTCGGGAACGGCCCGATCCATTCGACCTTGATTCCCTTTGCGCCGAGCGTTTTCTCGAACACGCCGCGCTGCCTCGCGATGTCGGGCAGGCTGCCGTAGCCCCAGCCGATGCGAACCGTGTCGGTATTGCGCGTGAGCTTGCGCGGTTCGGCACCGCGGGCGGGAAGGAAGTTCGCGGCGGCGGCGCCGGCCAGCAGTCCGCCCGCCGCGCGCAGAAGCTGGCGGCGAGTCAGTGAAGCATCGTTCATTCGTGGTGGTTCCTTGTGTGGAGAGCGAGCGGTTCAGTGGGATTGAACGCCCAGTTCTTCGAGCAGCCTGAGCCGCAATGCTCGCGGCGTGTGATCCTGCGGGCGGAACGACGCGGCGATGCGCCCGGCACGCATGACGAGAAGCCGGTCCGCGAGCGTGAGTGCTTCGTCGACGTCATGAGTCACGATCAGCACGCCCGGTGCATGGCGCGCGACCAGTTCCTTGACGAGCCCGTGCATCTTGATGCGCGTGAGCGCGTCGAGTGCGGCAAACGGTTCGTCCAGCAACAGCAGCGCGGGGTCGCGCACGAGCGCGCGCGCCAGGGCGACACGCTGCGCCTGACCGCCGGAGAGATTGCGCGGCCAGTCGTCCTCGCGGCCCGCCAGTCCGACTTCGGCCAGCGCATGCGCCGCGCCTGTGCGGCCAATGCGGGACTCGTGGCCGAGCGCGACGTTTTCCCATAAGGTGGCCCATGGCAACAGGCGATGCTCCTGAAACACGACGGATGGCCGCTCGGGGGCGCGAATCAGTCCGGCATCGAGTCTGTCGAGACCCGCCAGCGCGCGCAGTAGCGTGGTCTTGCCGCAGCCGCTTTCGCCGAGCAGTGCGACGAATTCGCCTTGACGGATATCGAGGTCGAGCGCGTCGATGACGACGCGCGCGCCATACCGGCGCTGCAGGCCGCGCACCGATACGGCCGAAGGCAGCACGGCGGCTTCGCTTGCTCCGCCAGGTTCGTCCGTCGCGTGACGCGATAGTGCGAGGGCGGCGCTCATGGCTTGCCTCCGTTGGCGTAGTTCGCGTGCCACGAGAGGAAGCGCGCTTCGAGCGAACGAACGAGGGCGTCCGCAGCGACGCCGATAATCGCGTAAATCATGATGGTCAGAAGAATGACGTTGGTTTGCAGGAATTCGCGCGCGTCCATCGCGAGAAAGCCGATGCCTCGGGTCGTCGCGAGCGTTTCGGCGATCACGAGGGCAAGCCACGCATGCGCGAGTGCATAGCGAATGCCCGTGAGGATCGACGGCATCGCGCCGGGCAAAATGATCCGGCGCACAACCGCGGGCCAGTTCATGCCGATCACCTTGGCGAGTTCCATCAGTTTGGGATCGATCTGGCGAATGCCGAGCATCGTGTTCACATAGATGGGGAACAGCACGGCGAGCGCGACGAGAAAAATCTTCGCGACTTCGCCCACGCCGAACCATACGATAACGAGCGGCAGCATCGCGAGAAAGGGAATTGCGCGCACCATCTGGAGCGGACGGTCGACGAGTGCCTGCGCGAGCCGGGAAAAGCCGGACAGCACGCCGAGCGCGAGGCCGATCGTGCCGCCTGCCAGGAAGCCAGTCATGGCGCGCAGCAGCGAGACGCCGAGATGAACGAACAGGTCGCCGCTGCGGGCAAGATTCCACGCGGTCGCCGCGACGCTGCTCGGCGCCGGCAGCACCTGTGCCGCGATCCATCCCGCACGCGCGGCGACTTCCCAGAGCACCACGATCAGTAGCGGGATAGCCCACGAGAGCCCGTGATAAAAGCGGTTTGCCGAAAGCCATGAGCCAGCCCGGGACCACGGGACAGGGCTGTGTGAAGAAGAGGTTGTGATATCAGCCATGCCGATTCCGTGATTGCGATGAATAGTGGCGTTGTGATGGAGCGCTTATTCTTGTCGAGCTCATTCCTCAGGACAAGCAAGCATTGCAGCTATGGATATGCGCCGATGCGATTGGCTTTGCCGGCGGAGTGCGTGCGATCGCAGAATGGATAGGCGTCGTGTCGCGTATTTTTCCGTTGTAGTGGCTTTCTTTCCGCGAAATGGTCGTTTCTCACGCTTTCGCGCCAATGCCGCGTTCGCTTGCGGTTCGAAAAGAATAGGCGTCTATTGAGGCATAAGCTTCTACCGTCATTCGGTGCATTCCATATCGATAGAAAATAGATCGGCGAGTACGCGGACAAGATTAGGATGACTACCCCTTCAAACCGTCTTTCCGTGTCTCAAGTCAATGTCAGCTAAATTTCCACGCTTCGGTGTCTGGGCGCTCGTGCACGGCAGCCGCGCCGCGCTTCAGGACCCCGCGGAACCCTACGACGCTTCCTGGGCCAGAAACCGGGCCCTCGTGCTTGAAGCCGAGCGTCTCGGCTACGACTCCGTGCTCGTTGCGCAGCATACGGTCAATCCGCACGACCCGTCGCTCGATCAACTGGAAGCATGGACGGCTTGCGCCGCATTGGCGGCGCTCACCTCGCGCATCGAGATCATCGCCGCGATCAAGCCGTATCTCTATCATCCGGTCGTGCTCGCGAAGATGGCGCAGCAGATCGAGCACATCAGCGGCGGGCGTTTCGCGATCAATCTCGTGAATGCATGGAATCGCCCGGAACTGCAACGCGCCGGGATCGGTTTCGCGGAGCATGACGAACGCTACGCGTATGGCCGCGAATGGATTTCGGTGGTCGAGCGGCTCCTGCTCGGCGAGAGCGTGAACCATCGCGGCGACAATTTCCGCATCGACGACTACCGGCTGCTTCCGGCCGATCCGTATCGCGCCCGTCCGCTGATCTATGTCGGCGGCGAATCGGAACCGGCGCGCGAGTTGGTCGCGGCGCATGGCGATGTGTGGTTCATCAACGGCCAGCCGCACGACGACGTCGCGGGCCTGATCGCCGACGTGTCCGCGCGTGCGCGTCCGGCCGGGCACGCGCCGCTGCGCTTCGGTCTGTCGGCTTTTGTCATCGCGCGCGAGACACAGGCGCAGGCCGACGATCATCTGCAACATCTGTTCGCGCTGGCCGAACTCGACAAGCCATTGCGCGAGCGGCAGAAGGCCAACACCGATCCCCATACCGTGATGCATCAGACCTTTGCCCGCTCGGCGCGGGTCGGTTCGAACGGCGGCACGGCAGCGGGACTCGTCGGCGATTACGACACCGTCGCGCAGCGCGTTGCGGCGTTTCACCGGGCGGGCATCGAACTTTTCATGCTTCAGTTTCAGCCCTTTGAAGCGGACATGCGCGGTTTCGCGGAAGAGGTCGTGCCGCGCGTGCGCCGGCTGTTGTCCGCATAGGCGCCGAGCGGTTGGCTCGCGGGATTGTGGGCGCACGGCATTTCTTCGCGGGCCATGCCAGAGGATGTTCTGGCGAGCCGATGGGCAAATGGCAAATGGGCAGGTCAGGCTAACGACGCCTCGAATACGCGCCGATAATTGCCGCCGAGCATCTGTTCGGTTTCCTGCTGCGAGAAGCCGGCCGCGAGCAGCGCTGCGCCCAGCGCCGGCAACTGCTCGTAGCTGCGAAATACGGGCGGTGAGATGAACCCGTACATGTCCGTGCCGAGGCCCACGTGTTCGACGCCTACGATGTCCGCCATGCGTCTGAACCCGTGCGCCATGGCATCGAGATCGTGAAATGTCCCCGAGCTGGGCCATACGCCGATCACACCGCCCGTTTGCGCCACGGCGCGTGCGTGATCCGCCGTGATCAGGCGGCTGCGCGGGCCAGGGTGTCCCGCGAGCGCCGTGTGCGAGAGCACCAGTGGCTTCGTCGTGACGGACGCCGCGCGCTTCACGAGATCATAGGTGCCGTGCGCGACATCCACGACGACTCCAAGCGTGTTGCAGCGGCGCACGACGTCGGCGCCGAAATCGCTCAGCCCGCCGTGAACCGGCGCTTCCGTCTGGATGTCGCCGAGCTCGTTGACACGGTAGTGCGTCAACTGAAGATGCCGTAATCGGTGCGATGCATAGGCCTCGTCGATGCGTTCGAGCCGGCCTTCGAGAAAGTCCGCGCCTTCGGCTGCGATGATGACGCGCGGCCCCTGTCTATTGGCCGCAGCGAGCATGTCCACACCGGTGACGATTTCCAGTTGCTCGCGCTCCACCAGATTTCCCGCTCTTTCGAACTCGATCTGGCTGAGCCGATAAAGCTCGCCCGGCTCGGGTGTGCGCCAGGCTTCGAAGCGCTTGCGGTCGGCGGATACGCGCGTGACGACGGTATCCGTAACGATGGCGAGACAGATCACGTTCATGCCGCCCGCACGCATCGGCGCGCTGACGGGCGTCAGTGGCCGACGCGCACCGATGGCGGGATTGCGCGAGACGATGACATGACCCGCGTGGCTATGCATGTCGATAGTCAGGATACCTGCGGAAGCTTGCCAGGGTGGGCGTTCGCTGTTGCTGGGGGGCGCTTCGTCGTGCGTATCGGTGTATTGCGCGAAACGTCCGGGCGCGCATGCCGCGAGACCCAGCGCGGCTCCCGAGGCGAGAAACGCCCGGCGGCGCAAGCCGGATGCGGGCAGGGATGAGCCGCCTGCATCCTGAACCCGTTCGGCGGATTCGAGTCGATAGCGCCAGCCGGCCGGATCGTCGACCAGCCGTATCAGACGTCCGCGCAAGTGGACGGCTCCGCCTTCGAGCGCGATGGGCTCACGCGTGATGACTTCAATGCAGTTGAAAGGATCGCGCGGCACGCACGCACCGCAACACGGCTCTTGTTCCGCAAGCAGGAAATAGTCGACTGATGACTGTGCGGGGTCGAGCGGAATCATCCATCCGCTGATCTCGACCGTGGCCGTGCGCGGGTCGTTTGGAGCATCGCTGCGGATGGTGGTCCAGACGCAGACGGGTTGCGAGAAATCGGAAGAGTGGTCGGTGCGCATGGTCGTCGTGAGCGAAACGGGCTACCGTTGTGTCCAGTCAGCGGCGATCATTATGTCCAACAGGGTGTGGACTTGTCAGCGTATTTCCAGGCCGTACCTTTCTGGCACAGGCACTGGACGAATCGCTCAAAGCGCTAGAGGACGACTTCGGCAAACGCGCCGCCGCGTGGGTGGCATTGCCGATGCAATACCCGGGCTGGTTGGGCGGCGAGGCGGGAAGGTGTCCGCTCCCATCATAGGTGGGCATGGCACCCATGTTGTACGACGACTGACTATGTTCACCAAAATATGACAGTGACGCGACAATTATGTGCCAACCGGTCGTCGATAGTCTGGTAAACACTAATTTGGAGACGAGCCTGTTGTCGGATATCCTACGTATATTAGAACGTTCTAATTCGAATGTTGAAAACGAACCGTAGCGGCTCCTGGTAGATGAGCCGTTTGTTCACTTCGCGAATTAGAACGTTATAAATTGACCGGACACTCGTTATCGGAATGAATACAGTGCGATCAGACGCCATTGCCGTCAGCCTCCAGCGGGGTGCTTACGCATGCGATTTTGGCGCGCGCGTGGAATTCCGCACGCCGAGCTGCACGGGCAAGCTGACATGCCGGACCTCCGATGCGGGATTTTCGATGCGTTGTAGCAGAAGCGTTGCCGCCTGGCGACCGATCTCGTCGAAGTCGATCGACAACGTGGTGAGCGAGGGCGTCCAGAGTTCGGCTTCGGGCAGGTCGTCGTTTCCCGTCACCGAAAAGTCGATGCCGGGTTCGAGCCCGCGGCGACGCAAGCCGAGCATGACGCCGAACGCAACGATATCGTTCGCGCATGCCGCCGCCGTTGGCGGAGTCTTCATATCGAGCACGCGATCCAGCAGGCTCATGCCCGATGCGCGTGTCAATTCCCCCTCGACTTCGAGAGAGGCATCGTGATGCAATCCCGCCGCGCGCAGTGCCTCCCGATAACCCGACAGCCGTTCATGGCCCACCCACGTGTGATGGGACCCGCCGAGCAGCGCGATGCGCTCGTGACCCAGCTCGATCAGATGTCGAACGGCGAGTGCCATACCGCGGCGGTGATCGTAGCCGACGTAGTCGAGGCCGCTGCCGGCCAGGTCGCGCGAGACGAGTACGCACGGAAACGGCGCGCTGCGCAATTGCTCCAGCAACCGCGTGACGTCGGTCGTATGCGCCGGGCACAGGATCAGGCCATCGACGTTGTAGCCGCGCATTTTCTCGATGAAGCGTGCCTGCAGTTGCGGATCTTCGCGCACGTCGGTCAGCAGCACGGTCCGGTCGATTTTCTGCAGCGCGTGTTCGACCGAGGAGGTCAGCCCGGCAAAGTAGGGATTGGCGAGATCGTTGACCGACATCGCGATCACGCCGCTTTTACGCGAGCGCATGGCCGCCGCGCCGCGGTTATGAACGTAGCCCAATTCGGCCATCGTCGCGAGGACTCGCTTGCGGGTTTCCGGCGCGACAAGAGGACTTTCCCGCACGACCAGCGACACGGTCGAGACGGAGACGTTCGCTTGCGCCGCGATGTCGCGAATCGTAACGCTTGGTTTTTTTGTCATTAACGAATTGGAGGCGTGCTCCTCTGGAATACGCCTCACATCTTAAACAGGAAAGAGAGCAATGAACATACGAAAAGAAACAATCCGCTTTGCCGCGATCGGTCTCAATCATAACCATATCTACGGTCAAACCAGGCTCGTACTCGACGCCGGCGCCGAACTCGTGAGCGTCTATGCGGAAGAAGACGATCTCGTCGAGGAATACATCAAGGCATTCCCGCAAGTGAAACGGGTTGCCGACAAACGCGAGATTCTCGAAGACCCGACCATTCAGCTGGTCGTGAGCGCCACCATCCCGGATGTTCGCGCGGATATGGCTATCGAGATCATGCGTCACGGCAAGGACGTGATGGTCGATAAGCCCGGTGTCATCACGCTCGAACAACTGGATCGCGTCAAAGCCGCGCAAGCGGAAACCGGACGTATCTTCTCCGTCTGCTACTCCGAGCGTTTCGAGAGCAAGGCAACGCAGAAAGCCTGCGAACTCGTGGCCGCCGGCGCGATCGGCAAGGTCATTCAAACCGTCGGCCTCGGCCCGCACCGCCTGAGCGGCAATCGCGAAGCAGCAAGCAAGCCGCGTCCGGACTGGTTTTTCCAGCGTCAGCGTTATGGCGGCATTCTCTGTGACATTGCCGCTCACCAGTGTGACCAGTTCCTGTATTTCACCGGCTCCACCGAAGCGGAAATCGTCGCTTCGCATATCGGCAACATCGCGAATCCGGCCACGCCCGAACTCGAAGATTTCGGCGAACTGATGGTTCGCGGCAATGGCGGCACGGGCTACGTCCGCGTGGACTGGTTCACGCCGGAAGGTCTCGGCGTGTGGGGCGACGGCCGTCTGACGGTGCTCGGCACGGAAGGTTATATCGAAGTGCGCAAGTACATCGACATCGCGGGCCGTCCTGGCCGCGATCACCTGTTCCTCGTCGACAAACGGGGCACCCAGCATATCGACTGCTCGCAGGAGCAACTGACGTATGGCTCGCGTCTTATCGACGACGTGCTGAACCGCACGGAAACCGCCATGAGTCAGAAACACTGTTTCCTCGCAACAGAATTGGCATTGAAGGCCGAAGCCATGGCCGTTCGAATTGGAGCAAAAGCATGAGCAAGAAACTGAGAGTGGCGGTAGTGGGACTGGGCATCGGCAAGGCGCATCTGCAAGGTTATGCCGAAGTCCCCGAGTTGTTCGACGTCGTGGCTGTCTGCGATCTCGATGAAGCCAAAGCGCGCGAGGCTGCTGCAAAATTCGGCGTGCCGCACGTCACGACCGACTTCGCATCGCTGCTGAGCGGCGACAAGGTCGACATCATCGACATCTGCACGCCGCCGCATATCCATCGCGAACTGATCGAACAGACGCTCGCGGCTGGACTGCATGCGATTTGCGAAAAACCGCTGGTCGGCTCGCTGGCCGATGCGGATGCCATCGCCGCCGCGCAAGCGCAGGCCAAGGGCGTACTGTTTCCGATCTTCCAATATCGCTTCGGTCACGGCTTGCAGAAGCTGAAGCATTTGCAGGCGAAAGGGTTTGCCCACACGCCTTTTCTGACGACCGTCGAAACCTCATGGCGCCGGGACGCGGACTATTACGCGGTCGAATGGCGCGGTAAATGGGCCACCGAGTTGGGCGGCTGCTGCCTGACGCACGCCATTCACGCGCACGACATCCTGACCTATGTGAACGGGCCGATCAAAAGCCTCTATGCGAATCTCGCGACGCGCGTGAACAAGGTCGAAGCCGAGGACTGCGCAGCGATTTCCGTACGCATGAAGAACGGTTCGGTCGCGACTCTGGCCGTCACGCTCGGTGCTGCCGAGGAACTCTCGCGAATTCGCTTCATGTTCTCCGACCTGACCGTCGAAAGCCGCAGCACGCATCCTTACCGTCCCGGCGACGATCCGTGGCATTTCAAGGGCAAGAGCGCCGAGATCGATGCAGCCATCGAAGCAGCGCTGCAAGATTTCGTACCGCGGCATAGCTCGTTCGCGGGCCAGTTCGAGCTGATTTACGACACGCTCGTCAATGGGGCGGAGACGCCGGTTACGTTGAGCGACGCACGCCAGTCGCTTGAGCTGATTACGGCGATTTACCACTCGGCGGAAACCGGCAACGCCATTCAACTGCCGATCGCTGCGGATCATCCGAGGTACAGCGATTGGGTTCCCGCATCGCGTCGCTTCGGCTTCGGTAACGAATAACGCGCTTGGCCGGGACTTCCGCAAGGAAGGTCCCGGTCGGGTTTTCCATTGATTCGCAATCACCCCGGCGTCTCCTTGAGAGCCTTTCGATTTCATGAAGCCAGCAACAAATATCAGGATTACTGATCTGCAGGGTTGATTGTTTACGGGTGAATTCAATCGAGCGTGGGAGTACGGGCCAGGCCCTGGAGGAGACATGTCTATTTCTGAAGAAAGCGCCTTGCGCAGTGATGGGCAGGAAAGCAATCCTGCCCATGTGAAGGGAAAAATAAAGATTGGCAACGTGCGCTGGGCAATTTCCCTGCTCTGGCTGATCGGGGTCACGCTCAACTATGTGAGCCGCAATTCGCTGGGCGTATTGGCGTCCGAATTGCAGACGCACATGCACATCACGACCAAGGAATACTCGTGGGTCGTGGCCGCGTTTCAGGTGGGCTACACGGTGTTTCAGCCGATCTGCGGCTGGCTGGTCGATGCCATCGGGCTGAAAGTCGGCGTGGCGCTGTTCGCTTTCATCTGGTCGATGGCGTGCTTGCTGCATGCGGGCGCATCGAACTGGATGAGCCTCGCCTTCTTGCGTTTTTTCATGGGTGCGACCGAAGCGGTGGCATTGCCCGCACAGCCGAAAATCGTCGGCGAGTGGTTTCCGAAGAGGCGCCGCGGCGTCGCTTTGGGATGGGTCAGTATGGGCTTCTCGGTCGGCGCGCTGCTGGCCGCTCCGGTTATCGGCGGGATCGGCGTGCTCTGGGGCTGGCGTGCGGCGTTCGCGGTTCCCGGCGTCGTCGGGATCGTCTGGGCCCTGGCATGGTGGCGGCTGTATAGCCCGCCGGCCAAGAGCAAGCTGATTTCCCCGGCCGAACTCGAATACATCGTATCGGACCAGGATCCGATTACCTCGTATCAACGGCGTTCGCTGTGGAGTGCATTCAAGGAAACCGTCAAGCAGCGGAAATTCTATGGCATTGCAATTCCCGCGGGCCTCTCGGAACCGGGCTGGCAGTTCCTGATTTTCTGGGTCCCGCTCTATTTCGCCAACGAGCGCGGCATGCCGCTGAAGCAGATTGCCATGTTTACCTGGCTGCCGTTCCTGATGTCGGATCTGGGCAGTATCAGCACCGGCTATCTGAAAGCGTTTTTCAAAGACCGATTCGATCTGACGGTCGTCAATAGCTGTGTCGCGACCGCGCTCATCGGGGCGCTGCTGATGATCCCGATGATGGCCGTACCTTATGTAAGCAGTGCGACGGCGGCGATTGCCCTGATTTCCATTAGCGGGATGGGGCACATGATCAAGTCCCTGATGTTCACGAATCTGGTGATCGAGGAATTCGAGCCGAACAAGGTTGCCACGGTCAACGGGTTTAGAGGCAGCGTCGCGTGGATCGGCGGCACGATTTTCTCGCTGGTGATGGGCGCGATTGTCGGCGTCAGCGGCTACAAACCCATTCTGATCTTCCTGGGGCTGATCGATCTGGCGGCCGTCGCGATCATGTATTGGTTCTTGAATGATCGGACGCCGGCGGCGAAGCGGGCCTGAATTTCCGGTAACGCTTATCGCAATCCAGGCGCGGACGGCTTATTGCCGCCCGCTCCCGTGACGGCCAACGGGCCCGTGTTCATGAACGTGCCCCGGCTACGACCCGATGGACGCGGCGGGCAGATCGCCGGCTGCGCCCATTCCGTGTTGTCGATCAAGCCGGCGACCAACGCGAAGATGTATGCGCGCATCGCCGGCGCGATGGGCATCCATTGCGGCGACATTGTGGATGGCGGCGTGGCAGTCGAAAATCTATAAGTAACCCTAACAACAAACCTTGCCTTACTCGCAATTCAAATTTCTTTTGGGGACCCTTTACCATGAAAACGATCAAGCGCACGCGCGCTCTGGTTTTGAACTGTCTGCCGCTGGCGGGCGCCTTTCTGTCGGCCGGCGCCCTGGCACAAAGCAGCGTCACGTTGTACGGCACGATCGATAATGCATTGGCCTACTCCAGCAACCAGCACGGCAAGGCGAATTTTTACATGGGCCAGGGCGAACTGGGGGCCAGTAAGTTCGGCTTGATGGGGGCGGAGGATATTGGCGGCGGCACCAAAACGGTATTTCGCCTGGAGAGCGGCTTCAACTCCGCGACCGGGGCGCAGAGCAGTGCGGGATATATTTTCAACCGTCAGGCCTATGTCGGTTTGAGCAATGACCGGTACGGCACGCTGACGCTCGGTCGCCAATACACGCCTTACTTCACGCTGGTCGGTGCACTCGGCCCGACGAACGTGCTGACAGGTGCAACGGGCGCGCACCCAGGCGATCTGGATGCGCTCGATACCACGCTGCGCCTGAACAATTCGATCAACTACGCTTCGCCGAATATCGCCGGACTGACGTTCGGCGCGCAGTACGGGCTAGGCGGTACGCCGGGCAGCGTGACCAACGGCAGCCATTTCAGCGCGGCGTTGCGCTACGACTATCAGGCACTGTCGGCGGCCGTGGGTTACGTCAATCTCAGGAACATCGCGACGAGCCAGGCGCTCGGCAGCTTCGCGAATAGCTCGCCGGTCAACAACGGCTATGCGACCGCCAACACGACGCAGATGGTGGCCGCCGCGGCGCGCTATAGCCTCAACAATCTGGTGCTCGGTCTGAATTACTCGAACGTGCGCTACACGCCGAACGCACATTCGCTGTTCGTGAACGAGGCCGTATTCAACACCTATGGCACGATTGCGACCTATCAGATTACGCCGGCCCTGTTTGCGGCCATCGGCTACAGCTATACGCGCGCCAGCAAGGCCAACGGTATCGAAGACCCGGCTCAATACCATCAGATTTCGCTGGAGCAAACCTACAATCTGTCGAAGCGGACCACGCTCTACGCGCTCGAGGCCTATCAGCATGCGCACGGCAAGTCGCTGATCGCGTCGGGTTCGGGCGTAACGATCGCGGATACGGTGGCGGTGGTGGGCGATTCGCAGAGCAGTACGCCGTCGTCAGGGCCTTCGCAGTTCGTCGGAATGGTCGGGATTCGCCACGCGTTCTGATCGGAGGGGGCCGCGCATGCATCGCTCCTGTGATCGGAGCGATGCAGCGCGGGGGCTGTTTCGGCGCTGATCCTCGCCAAGGGAGTCGTGTTCGATAAACACGAGAGTGCGCTCTGTTCCCTAACCGGGGACGAGGCGATTTTTGCAGCGATAGAGGAAGTCGATACGCCGGCGCATCCCGGCTATCCCCATGACGTCGTCGACCAGATGACGCGAACGCGACTCGAAGAGCCCGATGTGCGGTATCCGCGTGAGGGGGGGCGCTCAGGTTTGACTGGCGCGCCCCAGATGGCGAAATTCTTCGCATCCGTACACCATGCGCAAGGACAACGAGCCGCAGATCGTGAGGCTTGATTTGCCGCTATAGCGGTCGATCCGTGAAATATCGGAATACGAATTCCTGGTCTTGCCGATCGCGACGGCCGCCGCCGTGCGAACGCATGCGGACCGCCTCTCCACGGAGTGATGTCGTCCCCCGTCGGGAAGCCTGTCACGGCGCTTGTGCAGTGTGACGTTACGGTCCGAAATAATGCAATAAGCGATTATCAAATCGCTCCTTCACAAAGGCCTGCTCGACTTCTTCGGGCCGGGCAACAACGCTGGCTCCAGACATACCACACCACGCGGCTCGCCCGCCAGTTGCGGCAACTCGACGATGCGGCCGGTCCCGACGGCATGAACGTGCCGTGCTGGTTGACCACCAGAAGTTGTTTTCATGAGCCGCGTGTTCAATTCACCGCATCCCAGTGCCACGTTGCGCGAGGATGTCCTGTCCGCACTCGGTCTGACAGTTACGCAGGCCGCGACCTCGCTCGATATGGCATTGTGCGTCGAGGCGTAGTTCGGAGTCGAGCGGATCAGGAAGCGATGAATGATGCCCATGGAGAGTGACATCTCGTGTTGAGGATATGATTCGGTATACTGATGATATTTTTCGGCAAGCTATCTGGTGATCAACGAGGAACGCGTTCTCGATCTGTAGCCGCGCGCCCACGCGGCATCGAATTTATCCGGAAAGGGTGAGCAATGGAGAATTTCGTCAGCCACACCTAATAGCCTGAGTTCCGCCAATTACACCGATAATTGAATATAAGATATGGATCAATAAAAAATATTTTTTTCATGATTTATTTGAAAAATCAAATTTTTTATAAAATCATAGCAATTAGAAATACAAATAAATAATGAGCGGAGTTCCACGAGCAGCAAAATAGGTGAAAAAGCAGTGGCATCCGATGCACCAAAAAGAGTCATAAAAGATCGTAAAACGAGCATCACAGGCGCATCTCGTCATCAGAGGAGTCGGCGAGAAGAGTGAAGCTGTAATAGTGTTGAATGAGTGTGTAATCGTCGATCAGGATCGGTGCGAATTTGTATGTAAGATGTGTTATGAAGTAATTTTTTCGTATGGAATGCAAATGAAAGGATGTCGCGAGTGAGAAAACGATTACCTATCAAATAGGTGTGCTTCAACAACGAATTCGCTCGACGATTCTGTTGCGCAACGACGGTCGTCAATGTAAATTGTCGGCGCATCATCTGGCCGATGCGCTGCCGGCAGGGGGATTGCCATTAGCAGTCCAAATTCCATGGTGGTTGTTCATCGCTCGGCAACGTCGGCTGAGTGTCGAACAAGAGGCATGTAAATGTCTGAGAATATGGTTGAACTAAAGTAGAAGTCCGTCAAGGCAACGCTGAGCGAGTTCCGTCTTTCGGCAACAACCGTGTGGCGACAGGGGGCTTCCGGGTGTCAGAGGAGCTTGATCGGCGTAGCTCAAAAAGTCGCTTCAGCGACGACAGGCTGGTCAGGGGGATTTTTTCATCATGCCGTGATGGAGTCGTCTTTGGGAGGGCATTCAGCTTGCCCTTTGGCGATGAAGTCGCCGCCGGGGGGCGTGCGCGGTGTCTGCTGTACGAACGTTTCATTGAATCCGCTGTTGTGCCGGTTTGGTGTTTGGGTGGCGACTGCAATGCGCGCGGCACATGCGGAGTGATGTCCCAGCGTATTGCACTATGTGCATTGAGCGCCTTTCGTAATATGTCTGAATTCCGATGTGCGTTGTGTGCTGCATCGGCAAGGGCGGGTGCCGTCCTGAACGATCTTTCGTGTACTACCGTAGTCACGGGCGTCGGCTGCCGGCCGGCAGCCCCTGATGTCAATCAAAAACGAAAAGAGTACTTGTGCGCCGATAGCAGTTCATGCCGTCGTGCACATGGACCACAGGCCAGTAAAGATCATGAAAATCGGGTATGCGAGGGTATCCACGGACGAGCAGTGCGTGGATTTGCAGATTGCCGCACTGGAGGCGGTCCGCTGTGACCGCATCTTCAAGGACGAGGGCGTTTCAGGCACCCGCTTTTCCAGACCTGGACTGGATAGCGCGCTGAAAACCTTGAAGAAAGGCGACACGCTCGTGGTATGGCGACTGGATCGCCTCGGACGTTCGCTGTCGAGGCTCGTCGAGCTCGTCGACGAACTCGGCAGGCAAGGTGTGCAATTCGCATCGTTGACCGAATCCATCGACACGTCATCGTCGGGGGGGACGCTGCTGTTTCACATCATGGCGGCATTGGCGCAGTTCGAGCGCACGCTGATCGGCGAGCGCACGCGCGCTGGCATGCATGCGGCGCGGGCGCGCGGCAAGCATGTCGGACGCAGGCGTACGCTGACCGAGGAACAATGTGTCGAGGCGCTGGAACTGTTGTGCTCGAATCCGACCGCACACGTCGCCGAGCGTTTCAACATCCATCCGAGGACACTGCAGCGCAGCCTGCGCAGAATGAGCGACGCGCTGTCGGAGGCAAGCGAAGCGGGATTTTGAGTCGAGTCACTCTTTTTTTTGCGCGGCACGTTTTCGAATCCGCTGAACGGTGCGCGGATGCACGCGATATCGGATCGCGAGATCGGTTGCCGACATCGCCGACAGCCGCTCCACGATCTCCTCCTGCTCGGCTTGCGTCAACGATGGCAGACGGCCGATTTGTCTGCCTCGCTCACGTGCCGCTTTCATTCCGGCACGCGTGCGCTCGCTGATCAGCGCCCGCTCGAATTGCGCCAGTGCGGCCATCATGTGAAAGATGAACATGCCGCCCGACGACGTCGTGCAGATTGCCTCAGTGAGCGATTGAAATTGAATGCCTGTCCGATTGAGCCGTTCCACCAGTTCGATCAACTTGCCTAGCGAGCGTCCGAGGCGATCCAGTCTCCATACCACCAGCGTGTCGCCATCTTTCGCGCCCGCCAGCGCTGCGTCGAGACCGGGGCGCGAGAATTCCGCGCCCGATACGCCGTGATCCTCGAACACCACTTCGCAGCCGGCCGCACGCAGCGCGGAAATCTGCAGGTCGAGGTTCTGCTCGTCCGTGGATACACGCGCATATCCGATTTTCATGATCGTAAAAACACCTTGGGAGATTGAATTCGTGGGGACTGACGAGCGCGCCTTCGACAGCCGGATAAGGTATGACCTTTATGCAGATTTTGACAAAAAGGTTCCCTATTGCCGGGGGGCGTTTAACGAGTGCCGCGCGCGCTAGGTCCATCATTTCAATAGCCCGGGAGGAGGTGAAGAGGGTCGAAAACTATGGTGACACAAGCGAACCCTTTTGCCGCGGGGGGGCTTGAGGTCCGCTGTCTCGCGAGCGGCGCGTGGTGGGCAGTTCGAGCGGAAACACGTGATCTCCGTACGCGTCGGGATCTGCGGGATGTCGGGCAGCGGGTGTCATCGTGACGGACCATCCGGGCTTCCTCTCGTTGCCGGTGACCGACGATCGTGTCGACGCGAGCGCGCGATCGGAAATCCGCTCGCTGTGCACCGTCGCCTGGATTCGCAACCTTGCGCTGATCGCAAGCGCGTACGGCGTCGAGGTCGTCAGCACGGTGCGACGCAAAGTACTGGAGCGTGCCCGCGATTTTTGCGCGCGCGAAGCGGGTTTTGTCACGTTGAGCGGAGAGAATCTCCTGTTCGTGTTCGAGCGCCCGCAACAGCAACGCGAGGCAGACCCTCATGCCGCCCGCGATGACCGAGGCATCGTCGACGCCGTGGTTGCGGCACTTGGCGACGACCCGATCATCACATCGTCGGGCGAGGTGTGCGCGGCGATTGCCGCGACGATTCCCGAGGACGAGAACGCGCCGTTCGATCTCGAAGGGGTCGCTTCCGACGAGACATGCGTCGGCGCGCGGCCATGGCGTATGCGTTACATGGCCGATATGCAGACGGCCGGTCATCTGCTGGGTGCCTTGAGGCGCGGCGATCTGCGCTTGCGGTACGAAAAAATCTGCAATGCGAATGCCACCGGCCGCGTCGAGTATTACGAGGTACTCCTCAGCGAGGTGGTCAATGGAACATCTGTCAGCGCCGGCAGGCGGGTGCTCGCGCTCGAGCGGCTAGGTCTGATCGGTCGGCTCGACCGATGGGTCGTGTGGTCCGTCATCGACATGCTGCGTTGCCGCCCCGGCATTTCGCTGGGCTGCAATGTGTCGGTGCAGAGCGCGAGGCTCGAAGGCTGGTGGCTGACGGTGATCGAGACGCTCGCAGGTGAGCCGCAGGTCGCGGCACGACTGGTGATCGAAATCACCGAAAGCGTGCCGATGACGGATCTCGACGCAATGGGTAACTTCGTGCGTGCCATGCAATTATTGGGCTGCCGCGTGGCGCTCGATGACGTTGGCGCCGGTTATAGCTCGCTTCGAATCCTGACCGAGCTTCGGATGGATATCGCGAAAGTGGATCGCGAGTATCTGCATCAGGCGCGCTCGAGTGCAGATGCGCGCAAGCGCGTCGGTGCGCTCATTGGGCTTGCGCGTGCATGTGTCTCGCACGTCGTGCTGGAAGGTGTCGAACGGGACGAGGATCTGCAATTATCGCGCGATTGCGGCGCGCATTGGGCGCAGGGCTATCTGTTCGAGCCGGTATTGCAAATGTAAGCGGCCGCCGATGCGGCCGGGCGGGGCATACAGTCAGGATAACGACAGATAGGCGATTCGTCAGGAGGGGGCAAGCACGCATGCCACGCGGGGGGCGGGCGTCGATGCGTCCGGCCTGTTGTAACACTCATCGGGCTGATCCTGCGAAAGGGTCGACAAATCATGAGCGATTCTTATCGCCACAGAGCAGCAAACCAGGTTTCAGTCGAAATCTTGCGTCGTCAGCGCCTGTTATCGAGTCTCGATGACAACGCGTTGAGCGGCATTGCTGCGCATGTGCGCACGCGGCAATTCAAGCGCCGCGATATCGTCGTCAATCGGGGGGCGCCGGGCACGGCGCTGATGTTTCTGCTATCGGGCCGACTGCAGCAGATTTCGTTCAACGAGGACGGTCGTGAAGTCGGACTGGGCTTCATCGAGCCGGGAGAGTATTTCGGCTTGCTGTCGATCATCGACGGACATCCGCAGACGGTGTCGATCGTCGCGGTTACCGACGCGCTCGTCGGCTTTCTCGATCGTGATCACGCGGAGCGCTTTCTGCTGCGCTCCGTCGAGGTGACGTATTTGTTGTTGTGCCAGCTCTGCGAGTCGATCCGGCAGGGTTTCGACGACCGCTCGAAACTGGGCGTCACGAGCTCGCGCGCACGGGTGTACGCCGTGCTGGCCAGCATGATCACGGCGAGCCGCGACGGTATCGCGACGATCGAGAAGCCACCCAGCCAACGCGCGATCGCCATTACGGCGACCGTCAGCCGCGAAACGGTCTCGCGTGCGCTCAATCTGCTGGTCGACAACCAGATTATTCGCAAGGACCACGGCCGCTATCTGGTTCTCGACGAGCAGGCGCTGCATCGTGCGGCGCGTGGTGAGCTCGAGTTCAACGATTTGCGTGCCTGTGAGACGCGCGGCGAAGAGTCCGCCACCGAGGCGATCTGGTTCTGAGCGCGGCCGGATCGACGTGCGCGGCCGGCGGCGAGACTCGGCGGTCGGTCGGTTGGGGGCTATCGATCCATCCCGCCTCGCTCAGTCGTCGGCGAAAGGCCGCAGTACCGTTAACGTGCCCGGCCGCCCGCCGATCCTCGGGCGATCGACGTCGGGCGTGAGCTGCTCGTAGGCGCCCGTGCTGCGGTCGCCCGCGCCCGCATTGCGGCCCGATGAGACGATGCTGGTGCAGCTCGGGATGGAAGGAAGCCGCTCGCTGGCGCCGGTCGCTGGATCATAGCCCGCGCCTGCGCCAATTGGACCATTGCCCGGTGCATAGGCGCCGGCCATCGCGCGCGCGGTGCTGCCGAGCGCGTCACACGGAACGAGCGGCCGCGCAAGGTCCGGATCGCTGCCGATCAACGCATCATCCGCTGACAGCGACGAGGGAGCATGCTGCGTCTGGCGGCGTGCCGCTGCGCCGTTGCCGCCACCCGGCATGCCGCGTGCGCTGCCGCGCGCGTTCGCGTCGCGGCCACCGAACTGCGGCTGCCGTTGCCAGGAACGGCTGGGCGTGCCTTGCCGCGTGCTGGACGTGGACGGCGCGCGCATCGTCACGTCCGAGTTCTGCGCGTGCCCCCCCTGCGGCAACACGAGCGCGAGCGTCGAGACGAGCGTGAGTGCCGCGAGCGCGGCTGAATCGTAGCGTCTTTTCATGATTGCAGCGGTCCGATCTGCCGCGCGATTGCGTCGATCATCTTGTGCGCGAGACGGCGGCGGTCGAAGTCGGCCGCGACCCGCGCCGCGTTCGCGCGGAAGCGGTCGAGCCGGTCCGGATCGGCGGCGAGCCGCACGATCGCAGCGGCGAGCGCGGCCGGGTCCTCGGGCGCGACGATTTCGCCCGTGCCGAGCGTTTCCAGCAGTTCAGTCGCTTCGCCGCGCGGTAGCGCGGCCAGAATCGGTGTGCGCATCGCCATCGCCTCGAAGATCTTCGACGGCAGCACGCTACGGAACAGCGCGAGGTCGCGCAACGGCACGAGGCACAGATCGCACAGCCCGAGCAGCGCCGGCATGCGTTCCTTGGGCTGCCGCCCGACGAACGACAGATTGGTGAGCGCGAGTTCCTGCGCGCGCTGCTCCAGCGCGCGTTTCTCGGCGCCGGCACCGACCATGATGAACGCGATGTCGTCGCGGTGCCTGAGCAGCGCGGCCGCCTCGAGTACCTTGTCGAGGCCGTGCGCCATGCCGTGCGTGCCCAGATAGCCGACCACGAAGCGGCCAGTCAGGCCGAGTTCGTCGACGAGTTGCGCATCGCACGGTCCCGGCCTGAAATGAGCGAGATCGACGCCGTTCTGCACGACTTCGATCTTGTGCGCGTCGATGCCGCGCTCCGCCAGTTCGCGCTTGAACGAATGCGTGACGGAAATCACCGCGCTGGCGCTGCGGTACAGATACATCTCCAGCGCCTCCAGCATTCTGATCGCGAACCTCGACCGCAGCGCGCCCACCGCGACGATAGATTGCGGCCACAGGTCGCGCAGCTCGAAAACGAACGGGCGGCGCCGTAGCATGGCGATGATGCGTGCGCCGAGCGCCGCGAAGAACTGCGGCGAGGTTCCGATCACCACGTCACAGCGTGGCAGCAGCGGCGATGCGACGATCGCTGCGAGCATGAACGAAACGTAATCGAGTGTGCGTTTGATAAAGCCTTCGTTCGCCGTGATGTAGGTCTTCACGCGCACCACGTCGATACCCGAGACGGTTTCGCGTTGCCACCAGCGGTTGTGATAGCCGGCAAAGAGCTTGCCCTCGGGAAAGTTGGGCGCGGTGGTCAACACGGTCACCGTATGCCCCGCCTCGACCCACACGCGCGCGTGCTCGTACGTGCGCGATGCCGGTGCGTTGGTCTCGGGATAGAAGTTGTCGGTGATGAACAGTATCTTCATGTCGGATTCCCGAACGATAGCCGTGTGAGGAGCGTCGCGTGCAGGAACGGCAGACGCAGCAGTTTGCAGGGCAGCTTCACGCCGAAGCGCGGATGATGGAAATCGTCGATGAGGTGTGCGGTTGCGCCGCTATGCGTGATCCGGCACACCACGCCGTCGTCGTCGCTGACGATGATTTCGCTGTCCGCCCCGTGGGAGACATCGAGATGCGGCGCAAAGCGCAAGGTCGCGAACGTCCGGTCCAGTTCCGTGACCGCGCGGCCGTCCGCGCGCTCCAGGCGATCGACGATCACGAGCGTGTGGTCGTCGCCGTGCCAACTGCGCCGATGCATGACGCGTCCGGGCAGGTGCGCGTAACCGGTATGTGAGGCACTGACGCTCCACGCGGCGCTTTCGTGCAGCGCGCCGTCGCGCAGCGTGACGGTCGCCGGCGTACCGGCGGGGGCGGAATCCGGATGCCGCGCCGTGACCCGCATGTCGCGGTCGACCGGATACGCACGGCGTCCGACGCGGAATGCGCTCCATACATCGGACGAGTTCTGCGACTGGTACGTCACGGTGTTATGAGCGGCGGTGCCGCGCTCGCTCATCCGCTGCCCGCCGATCGCATACGTGCTCGTCCCCGCGTCGACGATCAGGCGCCGGCCCGCCAGCGACAGCTCGAAGCTCAGCGTGTCGGCGTGCGCGTGGCCCGGCAGATAGTCGGGGCCGATGCGCGCGACGTCGAGCAGCGCGACATAGTCGCCGTATTCGACGCGCACGTAGCCAGATGTCTCCAGCGACGTCAGCGTTCGGCCGCCCGTGCCCGGCGCCATCGCGATGCCGAGCCGCTGCGCGTACGCGGCGAGTGCCGCATGATTGCGCGCGATACCGAACGCCGCATCGTTGAACTGCGCGATTTCGCCGTCCGGGTGCGTCATCGTGCGCAGCCACGCGAGCGCGGCGGGCAAGGGCTTGCGTGCGAGCTCAAGGCAGGCTATTGCATCGGCACTGCGCCGGTGCGTGCTGACACTCATCGCCAGATTGACGATGTCGAGCAGATCTTCGACGAAGATCGCGTGGTACATCGGGCTCAGCTCGAAGTGCCCGCCATCGTCCAGTGTCTGGCGGGGTAGCTCGCGGCGCAGGATGGCGAGTCCCGTCGCGAGCCAGTCCGATGCTTCCGGCGTATCGAAGAAAAGGCCCGCGCAGATCAGCGCCTTTGCGTTCGCGAACAGATGATTGCCGAGCAGGTGGTATTCGAGCCGTTGCGCGAGATAGCGAACCTGAACATACAGACTCGTTAGCGCATGGTTGGCGAGCCACTGGCCCGAGCGAGCCCACTTTATCCAGTTCACGATGCGCAGCGACAGCGGATAGGGTTCCCAGCCCGCACCCGCACCGGTCGGATTCGCTGCGATCCACCGGTCGATCAGTGCCGCGAGCGATCGTGCGTGCTGCTCGCGTGTCGCCTGATTCAGATAGTTGAAGTAGTGCAGGTTGTAGAGCCACAGCCGCGCCTGGTGCGGCGCGTTCCAGCCGTCCACCAGCTGGCCTTCCTGATTCAGGAAGCGGAAGCACCCGTCGCCGAGATACTCGTCCGGGCCTGCTGCAAACGGCACAGGCGCGGTTTCGCGCGAACTTGGCCACAGCGGCGCGTCGACGCGCTCGTTGATGCGCGCGCGCGGCAGCAGGCCGTATTTCGCGCGATACAGCACCTGCACCGGCTGCAGGTGCCGAACCGTATGGAACAGCCTCACGGCTTGCGACGGCGTCATCCCAGGTCCTGTGCGATGTCGATCGTCACGCGGCTCACTTCGAGCAGTTCGGCGAGCGGGATCGGCGGCGGGCCCTGGTTGGCGATCGCGTCGACAAACGCGGCCACGCACGCTTCCTGTCCCTTGTTCTGCCGCCACAGGTTCTGCTTCGTGAACTGCGGCCAGCCATAGCCGCGCAGCTTCAGGAAGTTGTCGAGCACGAGCGCCTTGCCGCCGCAGAACACTTCGAGTCGTTCCTTCGGCAGCGAGCGATGCCCGTTTGCAAAGTAATGGATCGTGCCGACCGAACCCGACTCGAAACGCAATGTGATGCTCGCGGTATCGCAGGCGGCGGGCGCGACGGCTTCGAAGCCGGTCGCCTCGAACGAGGCGATCGGACTGCCGGCCAGATGGCGCAGCAGATCGATGAAATGGCACGCTTCGCCGATGATGCGTCCACCGCCGCTCTCGCGGTCCTGGGTCCAATGGTTGGCGGGGATCATGCCGGCATTGACCGTGAGCACCAGCGCTTTCGGTGCGGCGAGCGGCGCGAGCAGGTTCTTGATGCGCGACACTTGCGGCGCGAAGCGGCGGTTGAAGCCGACCATCAGGATCGGTTCCGGCCGCTTCATGCACAGTGCGTGTTCGCTTGCCGCGGCCATGGTGTCGGTGATGCGCGCCAGTTGCGCGTGCGTGAGGCAGAGCGGTTTTTCGACGAAGACGTGCTTGCCATGCTGCAGCGCCTGCACCACGTATTCGGCGTGCGTGTCGTGACGCGTCGCGACCACCACCGCCTGCGCGTCCGGCGACGTGCATAGCGCGACAGCGTCGGTCGACGCGAATGCCGCGGCGTGCTTGCGTCCGTAATGCGCGGCGGTCACGCCGTTGCGCGACGCGATGCCGTGGAGCGCCGCGCCCGCGCTGCGGAGCGCGGGAATCAGCACACGCCCCGCATAGTTGCCCGCCCCGATCACGTTGACCCGCACGGCGGAAGTCGGTGCCGGCGCCGGCACCGCGTTGCCGACGAGCGTCAGCGGCACGGTGCGGGAGCGTGCGTCGAGCGGCCGCAGGGGCGTGTCGTTGGACGTCACCTCATGGAACTGACGCCGCGGATAGCCGATCACGATGCCGAGCGACGGTGTCTTTTCGACGAGCAGTGCGTAGGCGCGCTCCGCGTCATCGAGCGTGAAGCGATGCGTAATCAGCGCCTGCGGCGTGAGACGCCCATCGGCCATCAGTTGCAGTGCGGCGGCGATGTTGCGGTTTTCGGTCCAGCGAACGTGACCGATCGGATAGTCGAAGCCCTTCTCCTCGTAGCGGGGATCGTAACGGCCGGGGCCGTACGAGCAGGACACCTGAAAACTCAGCTCCTTCTCGTAGAAGTCGGCACGCGACAGCGCGAGGCCCGCTACGCCGACGAGCACGATGCGGCCGCGGGGGCGCGACATCTTCGCGGCCTGTGCCACCGGTTCGTCGCTGTTCGTCGATGCACAGACCAGCACGCCGTCCGCACCGATGCCGCGGGTGCGTGCGATGACGTCTGCCACCACGTCGGCGCCCGCGAGCACCGTGGCCGCGCCGAAGGTGGCCGCGAGCGCGGCGCGCGACGGATCGCGGTCGATACCGATCACCTGGCAGCCGTTCGCGATCAGGATCTGCACGGTCAGGAGTCCGATCAGACCGAGGCCGATCACGACGAATGTCTCGCCGAGCGTCGGCGCGGCGAGACGCACGCCTTGCAAGCCGATCGCGGCGGGAATCGCAAAGGTTGCGTCCTCGTCCGGCACGTTGTCCGGAATGCGCACGCACAGGTTTTCTCCGACTGTCACGTACTCGGCGTGCTTGCCGTTCGACACGACGCGGTCGCCTACCTGGATGCCGTCCACCTCCGCGCCTGCTGCCGTGACGACGCCCGCATTGCAGTACCCGAGCGGCAGCGGCTGATCGAGCTTGTCGGTGATCGCCGAGAGCGTCGCGGCCAGACCATCGGTTCGCACCTTCTGTAACGCGTCGCGCACCCGGTCGGGTTGCTGCATTGCCTTGCCGATCAGGCTCGCGCGACCGAAGTCCACCAGCATGCGTTCGGTGCCCGAAGACAACAGCGTGGTGGTGGTTTCGATGAGTACGCTGCCGCGCGACATCGTGGGCATGGGTACGTCCCACAGTGCGGTACGGCCGTCCTTGAGATTTTGCAAGACTTGTTTCACGTGGTTTCCTGGTGGGATCGCTTCGAAACGGTAGGGGAGGCAGACGCCTGCGCCTGAGGCGGAGCCGTCGGCATGCCGGGATACCCGACGAGACTCGTGTAGTGCGCTTCATAGCGGGCCGCGCACAGATCGATGGAAAACTCGCGCGCCACATAGGCCGCGGCCTCGGCGGCGCGGGCGCGCGCCAGCTCGGGCGCCAGCAGGCTGGCGAGCATGGCGGCCGCCAAGGCCGACGCGTCCCCGACCGGCGCGCACGCGTACCTCCCTCGGCCGAGCACCTCGGCGATTTCCGGCAAGGCGGTCGCGATCACTGGCAGGCCTGCGCAGCACGCTTCGATCAACGCGACCGGCAAGCCTTCGTAGCGCGACGGGAACACGAACGCGTCCGATGCGTGCAGGTAGCGCGGCACGTTGTCGAGCACGCCCGCGAACGTCACGCGATCGCCGATACGCAGAATCTGCGCGAGCTGCTGAGCCGCCATGCGTAGCTCGCCGTCGCCGATCAGCAGAAGCCGCGCACGGGTCGCGGCCGGATGGGTGCAGAGCTGCGCGAACGCCTTCAGCAGCACGTCATGCGCTTTCTGCGAGCTCGCGAGCGTCTGGCCGCGAAACGCGCCGACATGCACATACAGGAACGCGTCGGCGGCGATCCCGAGCGACGCGCGCAGCGTGGCGCGTCGGGCGTCGTCGCCTTGCGTGCAGGCAGGGGCAGTGTGCGCGGCGCCATTGCGCACGGTAACGACGGTCGACTTCGGCGCGCCGTCGAAGTAGCGGATGTAGGCGTCCGCGACCCGCTCGCCGCATGCGACGGAGGTCGCGAACAGGCGGTCGAGCAGCCGAGTGCCGGCGCGCGACCGGGTTCCCTGGATCGCCGTGTTGTGGATCGTGCGGATCAGACGCTGGTGGACGCTCAATGCGTTGACGCCGGCGAGCACGAGATCGGCCGCGTATAGATGCGAATGCATCACGTCGGGACGGAACGCACGGACCGTGCGCAGCAGCGACAACGCGCCGTCCGGCCGCCGCAT
>NZ_JAAGPS010000032.1:0-56012 GCF_017105025.1 Paraburkholderia sp. Ac-20336
CCACGCCCGGTCTGCGGCGCGAGGAAGTCGCGCAACTGTGCGGCGTGAGCCCGACCTGGTACACGTGGATCGAGCAGGGCCGGCCCGTGTCCGCTTCCGCCGACGCGCTCGCGCGCATCGCGGTCGCGTTGCAGCTCTCGCGCGCCGAACGCGCCTATCTGTTCGAACTGGCCGCGCAGCGCGATCCGGCCGAGCCCGACCCGGCCGCCGCCGATGCGCCCGCCACGCTGCTGCAAACCGTGCAGCTCGTCAGCTCGCCGGCCTACGTGCTCGACCGGCAGTGGAATGCGCTCGCCTGGAACGAGCGCGCGGCCGAGCTGTTCGTCGGCTGGCTCGACGGCGCGCACGACCGCAATCTGCTGCGCTACACGTTCACCGAGCCGGCCGCGCGCGCGTTGATCGTCGATTGGGAAACGCGCGCGCGGCGGCTGGCGGCCGAATTCCGCGCCGACTCGATCCGCCATCTGAGCGATGCGCCGACGCACGCGCTGATCGATGCGCTGTCCGCCGCGAGCGACGAGTTCGCGCGTTACTGGGCCTCGCAGGACGTCGGCGGCCGCGAGGGCGGACGGCGCGAGTTCAATCATCCGCGCGACGGGCGCCTCGTTTACGACCAGATCACGTTCAAGCCCGCGCATCGCGAGGATCTGAAGCTGGTGGTACTGGTGCGGGAGTAGGCTGGCGGCTACCCGTCGCGGCGCAGCCTCAAGCGCGCGCCCATCGCCGCTGCGCCGTTCGCCGTGCTCCTGCCCCGTCTTGAGCGCCCACGCCCGGTGTTAAAATCGTCGTTTCTCCTCGCTGCGGCGCGGCCTTCGGGCCACTCAGCCAGGCTTGCCGTCAGCCGCTTTACCGCCCGATCAACGGCCGCTTCATTGCGGCCTGGTTTCCATTTAACTGCCGCTTAACCGCCCAACACCATGACGTCCCAATTGCACAAAAAAGGCGAAGCCTGGTCGGCTCGCTTCTCGGAGCCGATGTCGGAGCTCGTCAAACGCTATACGTCGTCGGTTTTCTTCGATAAGCGTCTCGCGTTCGTCGACATCGAAGGGTCGCTCGCGCACGCCTCGATGCTCGCCGCGCAGAAGATCATCTCCGCCGACGACCTCGCCGCGATCCAGCGCGGCATGGCGCAGATCAAGGGCGAAATCGAGCGCGGCGAGTTCGAATGGCAACTCGATCTCGAAGACGTGCACCTGAACATCGAAGCGCGCCTGACCGCGCTGATCGGCGACGCCGGCAAGCGCCTGCACACGGGCCGCTCGCGCAACGACCAGGTCGCGACCGACATCCGCCTGTGGCTGCGCGGCGAGATCGACCGCATCGGCGGACTGCTCACCGAACTGCGCACGGCGCTGCTCGACATCGCCGAGAAAAATGCCTCGACCATCATGCCGGGCTTCACGCACCTGCAAGTTGCACAGCCGGTCACGTTCGGCCATCACCTGCTCGCCTACGTCGAGATGTTCTCGCGCGACGCCGAGCGCATGATCGACTGCCGCAAGCGCGTGAACCGTCTGCCGCTCGGCGCGGCGGCGCTTGCCGGCACCAGCTATCCGATCGACCGTCACGCGGTGGCGAAGACGCTCGGCTTCGACGGCATCTGCGCGAACTCGCTCGACGCCGTCTCCGACCGCGACTTCGCGATCGAATTCACGGCGGCTTCCGCGCTCGTGATGACGCACGTGTCGCGCTTCTCCGAAGAACTCGTGCTGTGGATGAGCCCGCGCGTCGGCTTCATCGATCTGGCCGACCGTTTCTGCACCGGCTCGTCGATCATGCCGCAGAAGAAGAACCCGGACGTGCCCGAACTCGCGCGGGGCAAGACCGGCCGCGTGAACGGCCATCTGATGGCGCTGCTCACGCTGATGAAGGGCCAGCCGCTCGCGTACAACAAGGACAACCAGGAAGACAAGGAGCCGCTGTTCGACACGGTCGATACCGTTGCGGACACGCTGCGCATCTTCGCCGAGATGGTCGCCGGTATCACGGTCAAGCCCGACGCGATGCGCGCCGCGGCATTGCAAGGCTTCTCGACCGCGACCGATCTCGCCGACTATCTGGTCAAGCGCGGCCTGCCGTTCCGCGATGCGCACGAAGCGGTCGCGCTCGCGGTGCGCGTGTGCGCCGATCGCGGCTGCGATCTCGCGGACCTGACGCTCGACGAAATGCGCGGCGAATTGCCGAACGTCGCGCATCTGATCGGCGAGGATGTGTTCTCGTATCTGACGCTCGAAGGCTCGGTGGCGAGCCGCAATCATCCGGGCGGCACGGCGCCCGAGCAGGTGCTGGCCGCAGTGAAGGCCGCGCGCGAAGCGCTGAAGTAAGCGATGCCCGACGAGGCCACGGGCGTGAGCTTGTGGTCTCGCGGGAATCCGCGTGCGGCATGGACCTGTATTACACGAACATGCAGCACGGACATGCAGAAGGCGAACCCCGCAGGCGGGTTCGCTTTTTTTTCGCCTGCGTCTGGCGGACTCCACGCCAGCCACCGAAGCGGCAAGTGAGGCGGCCAGCGAAGACAAAAGAAAGCCCGCGTAAAGCGGGCTGAAAAGACTTCCACCGATGCCTCGTTGAAGAGGCCATCAAAGTGTAGGCGCGTTTGATCCATCGACCAATTCGCGGATATTTCCGGCCATTACATCGACGTGCCATACATCACACAGCGACCACGCAACGACCGCGTAGCGGGTGAACGCCGATTGAATACCGGTGGTTTTTGACTACCATCGAATCAGGCCCTCTTCGCGCTGTTCCCCGACGATGCTTTCCCGTCTCCCCGCCCTTCCGCGTCGCCGCGCGATGCAATGCCTGCCATGCATCCGACGCTCGTCGCATACGTCGCGCGTGCTGCTCGCCGCGCTGAGCGCCGCCGTGCTCGCCGGCTGCACGATCACCTCGCTGATGCCGCGCGAAACCGTCAACACGCCGCTCGCCGCGATCAACAGCGCGACGCTCGATCAATACCGCGACGCGGTCGCGCGGCGCATCGTCGAGCGCAATTCCTCGTATGTGCTGCAAGGCAAGCCGCAGGCGATGCTGCGCTCGCTCGTGGTGGTGTCGTTTACAGTCGATCGTAACGGACGCATCGTCGAGTCGTCGGTCTATCGCTCCAACGGCGACGACGAAGCCGAAAGCACGGCCCTCGCCACGCTGCGCCGCTCGGCCCCGCTGCCCTTACCGCCGGGCAAGCTGCTGAACAGCCGCGGTCAGCTCGAACTGTTCGAGGACTGGCTCTTCAACGACAACGGCAAATTCCAGTTGCGCGAGTTGGCCGCGCCGCAAGCGGAATCGCTTGAGTAGGCGTTTGCGCCGCGGTTTTGCGTCACTGCGTTTTGCTTTTCCGCGTTTTGCTTTTCCGCGTCTTGCTTCTCCGTACTCTGCGCTACCGTGCCTTGCTCCGCGATGCATTGCGTCATTGCGCGTTGCCTCATTGCGCTTCACTTCGCCCGACGCCGCGCAGCATCGCGTACGACTACGACAATCTGCCGCCCCCCCCGGGTAGTGCGCCTGGTAGTGCGTCGCATCGCGCGCCGCCACAACCTTACGCCGCCATTGCTGCGCGCCGGCCGCGCTCGCTATAATTTCCGATCCCCTGCGCCGGCAGCATCCGGCATGGCTCACGCCGCCCGCACACCCGCCGGCGCGGCGGGCAAGCCCTCAGAATTTCAACACGGACACCGCGCGAGCGCATGCCGCCTGCTCCAGCAGCCGCATTGCGCCCCACGGCTTTACGACATAGGGAGACCTGCATGTCCATTTCGCCGATTTCCGCGGCTCAGCCTGCAAGCGGGCAAAACAGCAGCGCGCGAATCATCTTCGCGAGCTTTATCGGCACCGCGATCGAGTTCTACGACTTCTACGTCTACGCAACCGCCGCGGCGCTCGTCATCGGACCGGTATTCTTCCCGCATGGCTCGGCCACCGCGCAGGCGCTATCGGCGTTCGTCACGTTCGGCATCGCATTCGTCGCGCGGCCGATCGGCTCGTTCCTGTTCGGCCACTTCGGCGACCGCATCGGCCGCAAGTCGACGCTGGTGGCCTCGCTGCTCGTCATGGGCCTCTCGACCACGCTGATCGGCTTCGTGCCGGGTTACGACGCGATCGGCAGCCTCGCGCCGATTCTGCTGTGCATCCTGCGCTTCGGCCAGGGCATCGGCCTCGGCGGCGAATGGGGCGGCGCCGCGCTGCTCGCCACCGAAAACGCGCCGGCCGGCAAGCGCGGCTGGTTCGGCATGTTCCCGCAATTGGGGCCGTCGATCGGCTTTCTCGCGTCGAACGGCCTGTTCTTCGCGCTCGCGCTGTCGCTCTCCGACGAGCAGTTCCGCAGCTGGGGCTGGCGCGTGCCGTTCATCGTCAGCTCGGTGCTGGTCGCGCTCGGCCTCTATGTGCGCCTGAAGATCGCCGAAACACCCGCGTTCAAGGCCGCCATCGAGCGCAAGGAACGCGTGCGCGTGCCGATCGCGACGCTGCTCTCGCAGCACTGGGCGCCCACGCTGCTCGGCGCGCTCGCGATGGTGGTCTGCTACACGCTGTTCTACAACGCGACGACGTTCTCGCTGTCGTACGGCGTCGGGTCGCTGCATATTCCGCGGCAGACGTTCCTCGGCCTGCTGTGCATCGCGGTCGTGTTCATGGCGCTCGCCACGCCGCTGTCGGCGCGCGCGAGCGACCGCTTCGGGCGCAAGCCGGTGCTGATCGTCGGCATCATCGCGGCGATCCTGTCGGGCTTCACGATGGCACCGCTGCTCGGCAGCGGCGAAACGCTGCTCGTGCTGCTGTTCCTCGTGATCCAGCTGTTCCTGATGGGCGTGACGTTCGCGCCGATGGGCGCGCTGCTGCCGGAACTGTTCCCGACCAACGTGCGCTATACCGGCGCCGGCGTCGCTTATAACCTCGGCGGGATTCTCGGCGCATCGGTCGCGCCGTATATCGCCCAGGTGCTCGCCGCGCACGGCGGCCTGCCGTGGGTCGGCGCGTACGTGTCGGTCGCCGCGGCCGTGAGCCTGTTCGGCGTGCTGTGCATGCGCGAAACGCGCGATGAAAGCCTCATGAAATGAGGCAATGAGGTCGCGGCGCGCATCGGCGGAAATGTTCTTCCGCCGATGCGCGTATGCCGTTTTTCTCATACTGCCCTTTCGTACTGCCTCGCGCATCGTGACTCATGCGCGGCTGTTTTGGCGCTGCCGCTTCATGCTGCTTCTGCGCGCCGACATCACCGCCGACGCGCTCACGCACCCGGCCTTTGCGGCGCCCTCTCCCCTCCGCCCTTGGCGGCAGGCGGCTCGGTAAATCCCCCGCCTTGTACGTCTTTTCGACGTGCCTATACTCCCTGTCATAACCCTACGAAAAACAGGGAGACTCGCATGAACCTCCATCTTCACAATGCCGAGATCGTGACGATCATCGCGCTGGCCTTGCTCGGCGCGTTGCTGCTCGCGCTGCGCTTTCGCCCGGCGAGCTGGAAAGGCATCGTCGTCGAGGCGCTCGCGGCGAACGCCGCGGCCATCGCCGCGGTCATCGCATTCGAAATGCTCATGGCCTGAGTCCAGACCCGAGCCGCGCATCGCGCTCAACGGTAGTAGTAGCCGTGATGGTAGTAGCCTCCGCCGCCGTAGTAATAGCCCGGCGCCGGTGCGATGACGCAGCCGCCGAGTGCCGTTGCGAGGACCGTGCCGGCAACCAGAGTCAGAATCAAGCGTTTCATGTTGTTCTCCATCGAGTCAGTTTGATTCGAGTCGAAGCCCCGAATGACCCGATTGAACACGATCCGCCCCCGCGTGAACGTTGCCATTTGTAAGGGAAAATCACCGCGGTGTTACAGAACCGGCGGGGCCGATTCACGCCGCTGAAACGTATTCGACAAGCACTTGTCACTGAAGCGCGAGCACGTCGATATGGCGAAAAACAACGCCTATACTGCGTTGAGCGCGTCGATGTCGCGCCGGCATAGCGGCTGCCCCGCCGAGCGCGCCTGCACGCGCCTCGGCAGCGATTTCAGACACGACAGCGGGACCTTGGCGCGCGGTATCTCGCGAGTTTGCGATGAGGCCCGATCGCATCGCGCATGCAGACGGAACCGCATGAGCGTGGTGTAAGAACGGCATGACCGCCGCCCTGGCGCCCAACGAAAAGCGACAGATTTAACAGGCGTGTAATCGATTCCTCTACGCCCGTCGTTCCCCGACGCGGGCGTTTTTTAGAGGCGCGACGAGGCCATCCGGCTCGCAGGAGCGGATTGTGCGTCGCGCCTCACTTCTTTGGCGCAAACGTTTGCCAAACGACCCGGGAAAAACCGGCGGAATTCAGGCGGCAGCCGAATCGTCCTGCACCGCAAACGCGTCCGCGCCTGAGTGCACATAGTCGATCGCGTCGAGCGCCGCACTGATCGGCGGCACCGAGCGGCCGTCGCCGATCGAGGTCGAACGGAACGGCGCTTCGACGCCGCAATGCGACGGCGAGGTCGCCACGAAGATCATGACCGTGCGCTTCTGCAGCGCGTGCGCGAGATGGACGAAACCCGTATCCGTGCCGACGACGAGCGCGCACGCGTCGATCATCTGCGCGACTTCGGTCACGCTCATTTGCGGCAGCACGGTCGCGCCCGGCACTTGCGCCGCGATCTGCTCGGCCTCGGCACGTTCGCCAGGCGACCCCCAAGGCAGCACGACCTGAAAGCCGCGCTCGCCCAGCTTACGCCCCACCGCCACCCAATGACCGAGCGGCCACTTCTTGTCGTCCTTGGAGGTGGCATGAAAAAATGCCGCGACGGGCGCCTTGGTGCGCGCGAACGGCCGCGTGACCGGTTCGGGCAGACGCAGGTTGTAGATCGCCGGGCCGTCTACCTTGTAGCCGAGCGCCTCGCTCGCGCTGATGCGCATGCCATGCCATGCATTACCCTGGGGACGCGGACCGAAACGGCCCGTATACGCGAATGCGGCACCGCGCTCGCCCAGATCCTGGGATTGGTAACCGATGCGCTTCGACGAGCGCGCGAGAAACGCAATGATCGCGCTCTTGTAGACGCCGTGAATGTCGATGATGTAGTCGTAGCGATGCGCGCGCAGATCGGAAATCGATGCCCAGATTGCCTTGAAATCGCTCCAGCGGCGCGCTTTCTTGAACCGGCGCAGCGGCGCGCACAGCACGCGGTCGACGCCCTGGCTCCAGTGCACCAGATCCGCGAACGCCTCGTCGGCGGCCCAGTCGACCTGAACGCCGGGAAACGCGCGCTTGATATCGGCAACGACCGGCAGTGCCTGCACGATGTCGCCTAGTGAAGTGACCTTGACGATAAGGACTCGCTTCATTGAGGAACTGTTCGTTGTTCGAGATTCAAACCATTTTAGCTGACGATTCCGTCACACCCCTGCCAAACGCGCAACGGACACAGTCTGTCTCTTAATACCGTCTATTACACCGGGGGCGCGAAAAGTGTCGCCCCAGACTGTCCGCCCATGGCATTTCAAAAGGCTTTCCCAAATCCTGGGCCATGCGGTACGCCTTATACTCTTTCCTTTACGCCTGTCCGATCCCGCCCACCGCCAGCCGATTCCATGCCCCGGTCCTTCCCTTCCAGTCCATCCGTCCTCCTGCGCCGCGCGAAACGCCTGTGGCGGCAATACGGCATTTTCTGGCTCGGCGCGATCGCGGTCGGCCTCGTCGCGGTGCTGTACGCGCGGCTGATCGACTGGGGCTACGACGTGTTTCGCGGCGTGCAGCAACAGCATACGTGGGCGCCGCTCATCATCACGCCGGCGGTCGCGGCGCTCGCCGTGTGGCTCACGCGCACGTTTTTCCGCGGCGCCGAGGGCAGCGGCATTCCGCAGGTCATCGCAACGCTGCACACGAAGCCTGGCGCCTACGGCGCGCGGCTGCTCTCGGTGCGGCTTCTGCTCGGCAAGATCGGCGTGTCGTTTCTCGGGATTCTCGGCGGCTTCACGATCGGCCGCGAAGGACCGACCGTGCAGGTCGGCGCCGCGCTGATGTTCAATCTGCGCCGGCTCTATCCGCGCTCGAACGCGCAGATCGAACGGCAACTCGCGCTGGCGGGCGCGGCTGCGGGTTTGTCGGCGGCATTCAATACGCCGCTGGCCGGCATCGTGTTCGCCATCGAGGAACTGACGCGCAGCTTCGAAGCACGCGCGAGCGGTGTGCTGATTACCGCGATCATCATCGCTGGGGTGGTCGCGCTGGGCTTGAACGGCAACTACACGTATTTCGGCACGATCCAGATCGGCTCGCATTTCCCCGATCTGCTCGCGCTCGCGGTGCTGCTCACGGCACTCGTCACCGGTATCGCGGGCGGCGGGTTCGGCTGGCTGCTGCTCAATACCGCGCGCTGGATTCCGGCGCCGCTGCGCCAGTTGCACGGCGAGCGGCCGGTCGCGTTCGCCGCGCTATGCGGCTTCACGATCGCGGTCGTCGGGCTGCTGTCGGGCGGCGCGACGTTCGGCAGCGGTTATGCGGAAGCGCGCGGATTGCTCGACGGACACGCGCAATCGGTGTTCTATCCGTTCCTGAAGATGATCGCGCTGATCGGCTCATACCTGCCCGGCATTCCGGGCGGCATCTTCGCGCCGTCGCTGTCGATCGGCGCGGGTTTCGGCAATCTGCTGCACATGGTGTTCGACTCGATGCAATTGCCGATGCTGATTGCGCTCGCGATGGTCGGCTATCTGGCCGCCGTCACGCAATCGCCGATTACGTCGTTCGTGATCGTGATGGAGATGATCGACGGCCATGCGCTTGTGATTTCGCTGATGGCCACCGCGTTGATCGCGAGCCGCGTATCGCGTCTGTTTGCGCCGCCGTTGTACGAGTCGTTGGCGCGGCGTTATATGGCGCCGTTGCCGCAGCCTGCGCCCGCGCCTGATGTGCCCGAGGTTGAAGTCCCCAAGGTTGAAGTGCCCGAGCCGACGGCGGAAGAAAGCCCCGAGGTCGATGCTGCCATGGCCAAAGCCGACGGCACTCACGGCGAGCAACCGGCAACGGACGCACAGGTGCAAGCCCCGGAGAGCGCAACTCGAAACACCGCGACGAATGGCGCTGCGAATGTCCCGGCAAACGGCGCTGCGAGCACCGTGGCGGACACCGCCGCGAACGCCGTCGCGCCAACCTCGACAGACCTCGCGAACGGCGCCTCCGACACCCCGCGTCAATAAACCACGACGCGCGGCGCATGCACATACACCGGCCGCGCGGGGACGACGACGCAACCGGCCAGCATCACCGCGAGCGCTGCGAGCACGAGCAAATTCTTTTTCATCGGATAGTTCTCCACACTCCCAGGCGCGCGATCGCCGGCGCCTGTGTTATCGATCAAACGGGAAAATGCGCTGAAGACGCGACGCGAGCGGTATCGAACGCCGCCGCGTCGCCAATGCATGCGTTTTTGCGTGCGGCTTCGCGTTCGCCCATGCGTTCGCTGCCACGCACGCGACTGCGGTCGTTACGCCCAATGCCCCGCAATCCAGCGGTAGTTCGGACCATGCTCGACCCAGTGACCCGGCACCCAGTGATAGCCGACGCGTTCGGCCTGCCAGTGGCCGACGACCCACACGTAGCGGCCATGATCCCAGCGCCAGTGACCGTGATCCCACACGTAGCCGACCCGCGGCGCGGGCACGGCCTCGAAGCGGACCGGCGGCGGCGCGGACGGCGCGACGATGACGACTTCCTCGGCCGAAGCCGACGCCATCGCGGCAGCGCCGGCGGCGATCAGAACGGTGTTGGCAAGCAGCAGGCGAAAGGTTCTGTTCATGATCTCCCTCTTGGGTTGAACACCGGATGCGGCGTTACCGGTTTAATGCGCGAGGGCTCCGGGCGGCTGACGAGCCGCGTGTAACGGTGCACGCTGAAATGCAACGGATTATTTCGATCGGAGAATCGGGCGCGGCGAGCGCCGCCAGGGTCAGGCGGGAGAGAAGCGGAAAGCCGATGACCGAAGGAGTTTCAGCGAGACAACGGTGAGGGAAGACTCGGAGAGAAGGTCTGCACATGAGCATCAGCACGATGCGTCTACATGACCACCGCATGTGCATGCCTATGCGAGCGCAAACAACAAACGGGAAGCAACAAACGAAAAGCGCCGCACAGCATCGCATTGAATCAACACGACACCATGCAGCGCATTTGCGGCGATACAAACCGGCCGCTCACCGGCGGCCAGGCAAACCCACCCGCGGAACGATCAGACCTGCGGTATTTCGATCTTGACTTCGAGCACCTCGAGATCGTCCTGACGCTCGAGACTCACACGAATATCGTCGTCGGAAATCTTCACGTACTTCGAGATCACGGCCACCAGTTCGCGTTGCAACGCAGGCAGATAATCGGCGGGCGCATGGCCGCCGGCGCGCTCGTGCGCGATGATCAACTGCAGGCGTTCCTTCGCTACCGACGCGGACTTCTTTTTCTCGCCCAGCAAAAACGAAAGAATCGACATTACGTGCGTCCCCCCTTACTTGGTGCCGAAGAGGCGCTGCAGCAGCCCGGGCTTCTGGTAATCGACAAAGCGGAGCGACTTCTGCTCGCCGAGGAAACGCGACACGACGTCCTTATAGGCTTCGGCCACATCGGTGCCGTCGAGGTGCACGGCCGGCAGACCCTGGTTCGACGCGTGCAGCACGGCTTCCGACTCGGGAATCACGCCGATCAGGTCGATGCGCAAGATTTCCTGGATATCGGTCAGCGAAAGCATTTCGCCTTCGTTCACGCGCTTCGGGTTGTAGCGCGTAATCAGCAGATGCTCCTTGATCGGCTCCTTGCCCTCGATCGCGCGCTTGGTCTTCGACGAGAGAATGCCGAGAATGCGGTCCGAGTCGCGCACCGACGACACTTCCGGATTCGTCACGATCAGCGCTTCGTCGGCGAAGTGCATCGCGAGCAGCGCGCCCGATTCGATACCGGCCGGCGAATCGCAGACGATGTATTCGAAGTCCATCGCGATCAGGTCGTTGATGACCTTCTCGACGCCCTCCATCGTCAGCGCATCCTTGTCGCGCGTCTGCGACGCCGGCAGGATGAACAGGTTCTCGCACTTCTTGTCCTTGATCAGCGCCTGGTTCAGATTCGCTTCGCCCTGGATCACGTTGATCAGGTCGTACACGACCCGGCGCTCGCAGCCCATGATGAGGTCGAGGTTGCGCAGGCCGACGTCGAAGTCGATCACGGCAGTCTTGCTGCCACGCAATGCGAGGGCCGATGCAAAACTCGCGCTCGTGGTCGTCTTGCCCACGCCACCCTTGCCCGAAGTCACCACAATGATTTTTGCCATTACCCTTACCTTGTGTTCGTCAAATGCGTCAATTATGTGCGGCTTTTTCCCGTGAAACGCGGTGTGCCGGACTACCCCCGGGGCAGCACGCGCGTCGCCTCTCTCAGGTGAGCCGCAACGGTTCGATCATCAGTTTTTCTTGTTCGAGCCAGATCTGCACCGGCTTGCCGAGCACGTCGGCCGGCAGCGGGTTCTCGGTCGTTCGATAGATGCCCGCGATCGAGATCAGTTCCGGTTCGAGACACGTGCAGAAAATGCGCGCGTCGTGATTGCCCTGCACGCCGGCCAATGCCCGGCCGCGCAGCGGCGCGTAAATGTGGATGTTGCCTTCCGCGATCACCTCGGCGCCGTAGCTCACGAGACCGAGCACGACGAGGTCGCCCTTGGCGTAGATGCGCTGGCCCGAGCGCAGCGGCTTGTCGATCACCATGGTTTGCGGCGAGGCGGCGAGCCGCGCGGATTCAGCGGCGGCCGCCGGGTCGAGCGTGGTGCCTACGCCAGCGGCAATGGACGCGGTGGCCGTGGCGGTTGCGGTGTTCGTCGCGGTATCTGCCGCCGTGCCTGCTGTCGCGCTTGCCGCTACGCCGGCACTCACGTTTGCCGCCGTGCCCTCTTCGTCGCCCTGCTTCGCCGCGGCGCCGCGCCGGTCGCGCGCTTCGAGCAGCGGCAAGGCGGTTTCGGTCGCCCACGCTTGCGCCGCATGGGCGACCACGCCGACCGGCCGCATGCGCACGCTGTCGAGCAGTTGCGCGATGTCGACGAGCGGCACGCGTTCGTTTTCGGCGAGACGCCGCACGTCGATCGCGACGACGTCGTTAGCGAAGAATTCGGGGGTCGCCTCGAAGCGCCGCGTCAGTTCGGCGCGCATCGCGTCGAGGTCGGTCGTTTTGACCACGAACATGAGCGTGTCGACAGAGCCGCTGCGAAGTTCGAAAAAAGGCGATTTCTTGGGCGACATAGCGTTCGGCAAAAAATTTTGCGTATTTTACAGGCGTACACGCGCCCGGCCAGTTTTTTTGCCGGGAGAATCTGCTGTCGCGCGCGTGGCGCGGCGCAGCGCCCGATACGCGCCGCCACACGTCTCGCGCAAGACATATCGCGCAAGACATGCGCGAACGACGGCAACACCGTGGCGCGGCCGCAATCGTGGACGAGACAAAAGAAATTGGCGCACCGGACATGCGCGCCGGAGACATCTCGAAGCAGCGCGACGCAGAGGCAGGCGGCCTGCTGGCACGCCGCTCGCGAGCGCTACCCGTGCGTGTGCGAGGTGGCGCTCACGTGTCGCACCAGCAGGCTTTCGGCCTGCTCGGGCGCGCGCACGACGCGCCGGTGCTCGCCGGCGGGACCGAAGCCGAGCGCTTCGTAAAAGCGCATCGCGTTGCGGTTCGCGTCGGCAACCCATGCGTAGATTTCGGTGGCGCTCGCGCTCGCGAGCCAGTTGCTCGCGGTATCGACGAGCAGTTCGCCACCGCGCAGATGACGCACCGCCGGCGCCACCCATAGTTCGCAGACGAACGCGCGGCGCGCCGCGGTGTCCTCGAAATGCGCTTCGATCAGCCCGGCTGGATGACCCTCGGTGTAGAGAATGAAGGTGCCGACGGCCGGCGAAACCGCGTGCTCGGCCGCGGTGGCATCGAAGCTGGCGGCGTCGGCCGACAACGCGTCCTCGAGTGTCGCGCCGAAGGCATAGGGCGCCTCCCGCAGCGACGCAGTACGGAGTTCGCGAAAAACGGCGCCCTGCTCAGCGGTGATGCGGCGAACGGTCAGTGACGGACTCATGCAGACAAAAACCCCTTGAAACCCTAACGCGTAGCTTTAACCGAACCGGCACGCGAGTCAAATTATTATTGACCAGAACAGCCGCGCGCGCGACGTGTTCGCCTCGCATGCGAACCATGCAGGCCACTCTCGATACGGCCCGCATGCGCTGCAATCTGGCATGCGGCGCGCTCACGGCGCCTCGTAGCGGCCGGTGCCGTCCGGCCACGGTGTGAGCAGTTCGTAGCCGTCCTCGGTCACGGCAACCATGTGCTCCCATTGCGCCGAGAGCGAGCGGTCCTTCGTGACCACGGTCCAGCCGTCGCGCTGCACGCTCGTGCCGGCGCGGCCCGCGTTGACCATCGGCTCGATCGTGAAGACCATGCCCGGCTTCAGGCGCACGCCCTGCCCCGGCTGGCCGTAGTGCAGCACCTGCGGGTCCTCGTGATAGACGCGGCCGATGCCGTGCCCGCAGTAGTCGCGCACGATCGAAAAACCATCGCGCTGCGCGACCTTCTGGATCGCGTGGCCGACGTCGCCGAGCGTCGCGCCCGGCTTCACCTCGCGCATGCCGGCGACCATCGCCTCGTAAGTCGTGTCGATCAGCTGACGCGCGACCGGGCTCGGCTGGCCGACGCAGTACATGCGGCTCGTGTCGCCGAAATAGCCGTCCTTGATGATCGCGACGTCGATGTTGATGATGTCGCCGTCCTTGAGAACCTCGTTGCGGTTCGGAATGCCGTGGCACACCACGCTGTTGACCGAGGTGCAGACGGTCTTCGGAAAGCCCAGATAACCGACGTTGGCCGGAATCGACTTCTGCGTGTTGACGATGTAGTCGTTGCACAGCGCGTCGAGTTCGTCGGTGGACACGCCGGCCTTGACGTGCTCGCCGATCATTGCCAGCACGTCGGCCGCGAGGCGGCCGGCAATGCGCAGCCTCGCGATATCGTCGGGAGTCTTGTAGGTAATGGCCATGAATTCAGTCGATGTGGGTCGGATGGATTTCGAATGTTCGACGACGTCGTGCCGCCGCGAGCGAAGCGGCCGATCCTGCTCGCGCCAGCGGTCGATCGTGTCAATTGTACAGAGGATCGCGCGGCCCCCCTGGCAAAACCGGGCAAAACGACCTGCGCGGCGGTGAACCATTCGAGACGCGTCGTCGCGCCGGAGCCCGGAATAAATCAGTATCGCTTAGCAGTCCGTTCGGCTTGCCGGGGCGGGCCGAGCATCTCGGCGACCCGCAGGCGGACCCACGGCGAGGTGCCTTAACTTCGCCACCAGACCTAAATAGATCGCGTCGAAATGCCGTTATATGCCGTTATTCATTCCACTGGTGTCGTTTTGTTTCATTAAAGGAACGAGACGACGATTACGGCAACCCGAACGCTCCCTTCCGATGAAAAATCTCACGCTCAACGCACGCATCGCCGCCACGATCGCGTTCCTCGCCCTGCTGCTGATCGCGACCGGCGCGATCGGCATCGTCGGCATGGCCCAAAGCAATCGCGCGCAGCGCGACGCCTATGCGGTGCATTACGCGTCGGTCGTCGTGCTCGGCAAGTCCGGCACGGCGATGTCGCGCGCTCGCTACGGGCTCGACTGGGCGATGGCCAATCCGCACTCGCCGCAGCTTGCGATGCAGCTCGATCGCGCGAACAGCCTGCTCGTGGAATCCGACCGTCACTGGGCCGAGTTCCGCGCCTTGCCGAAGAGCGCCGAACTCGCGGCCCTCACCGCCGACCTCGACACGAAACGCAGTGCCGTGCGCCACGACGGCATCGACAAGCTGATCGAGGCGATCCGCGGCGGCGACACGGGCTGGATGGACGAAAGCCGCGCGCAGCACCTGATCGCGCTCTACAGCGCGATGAACGAGAGCCAGGGCAAGCTCGAAAGCTATCTCGACGCGCAGGCGACCGAGGCCGGCGCGCGCTCCAACGCGCTCTTTCGCGCGATGCTCGCGACCTGCGCGGCAAGCATCGTGCTGGCGCTTGCGGTCGCGTTCCTGAGCTGGCGCTCGCTGCGCCGCGCGATCATGACGCCGCTCGCGAGCGCGCTGCATCAGTTCGACGCGATCGCGGCGGGCGATCTGCGCACGCGCGCGGCGGCGCACGCGAACGACGAAATGGGCACGCTGCTGCGCGCGCTCGCCGCGATGCAGACGCGTCTGCTCGGCACGGTCACGTCGGTGCGCTCGGGTTCGACGGCGATCGCCTCGGCCACGCAGCAGATCGCGGCGGGCAATCAGGACCTCTCGCAACGCACCGAGGAACAGGCGGCCTCGCTTGGCGAAACGGCATCCGCGATGGAACAGATCACCGCGACCGTGCAGCTCAACGCGAGCCATGCCGAGCAGGCCAGCACACTCGCGCGCGGCGCGTCGGACCTCGCCGCGCACGGCCGCGACGCGGTCGGCAGCATGATCGAAACGATGCGCGCGATCCACACGGGTTCCGCACAGATGACGGGCATCATCGGCACGATCGAGAGCATCGCGTTCCAGACCAACATCCTCGCGCTCAACGCGGCCGTCGAAGCCGCGCGCGCCGGCGACGAAGGCCGCGGCTTCGCGGTGGTGGCCGGCGAGGTGCGCAGCCTCGCGCAACGCTCGGCGGCCGCGGCGCGCGAGATCGGCGCGCTGATCGCCGATTCGACCTCGCGCGTCGAACGCGGCGCGGGCCTCGTCGAAGACGCGGGCGGCACGATGCAGCAGATCGAGGCGGCGATTGCACGCGTGACGGGCATCGTCGGCGAGATCGCGCAGGCTTCGCGCGAGCAGAGCGACGGGATTCAGCAGGTGGGACTCGCGATCACGCAGATGGACGAAGTGACGCAGCAGAACGCGGCGCTCGTCGAGGAAAGCGCGGCGGCGGCGGCATCGCTGGCGGATCAGGCGCGCGCCTTGAGCGAGTTGATGGAAGGGTTCAAGGTGGCGTGAGGGCCGCCGCCGCGGGACTCGAAACGCGGATTCGAGCCTCGTGGTGTGGGCCAGCCAGCCTCGACCGAGGCTGGCGGAATCAGCGGGCCTGCGCCGGGTTCGACGACGTTTCCAGGTTCGTTGCGAGGCCCATTTCCAGGCTTTCCTGGAGCAGCGAAACGAGCGGCGGGATCATGTGCTGAATTTCGGTCCGGTCGCCCATTACTTCGACTTTGATCGGCGGTAGCGCAGGCCAGTTTCTCGACGCCGGCATGACCCGCATGCCGTCCCGCACCTGCGAGCGGCTCAGCACCGTCACCCCCAGGCCGCCAAGGATCGCCGCCTGCATGCCGCCCAGATTGCTGACCGTGCAGGTAGGGGTCCATTCGCGCCGCGCCGACGCGAGCGAGTCGGCAATGATCTCGCGATAGATGCAGGGCGGCTGCATCATGACGAGCTTCGCGGGATAGCGGGGTTCGTCGCGAAAACCGGCTCCGGCGACCCACACTAGCGGCTCGCTCCAGACGACCCGGCTACGCCGCGCCGACGTTTTGCCGATGACCCCAACGATGGCGACATCGAGCTTTTTCTGTTCGAGGGCTTTCAGAAGGTGCTGGCTCGAATCGGTCGTCAGCTCGAGCTGCACGTCACGGTAGAGACTCTTCAGGCGCGCGAGAAAATTCGGCAACTGCGCCTGTAGCAGATTTTCCGCCACGCCAAGCCGCAGAACAGACACGTTGGGCGGCTCGAATACTTCGCGCAGAAAGCTCTCGTATTGATCGAGCAGCCGCCTCACGGCAACCAGAACGCGCTCGCCGTCGCGCGTCAGCGTGAGCGAGCGGCTGGTCCGCTCGAACACGCGCATCTGCAGCGCCTCTTCGAGACGCAGAATTTTCTGGCTGACAGCCGATTGCGTGCGGCCGACCCGTTCCGCGGCGGCCGTGAAACTACCCGCCTCGGCAACGGCGACAAAAGCTCTCAGCAGGTCCATTTCGAGGTCGGGAAGTTTCATCTATCTATAAGTATCGCTACTTGATCCTATAAGTCTTATTCGTTTGATTTCTTCATTATAGAGGCGGATATTACCTCATCACCTCGTTTTACTGGAGAAAAAATGAGCAAGCGAAATTCTGTTTCGATCGTCGAGGCTTTCTGGCGAGAAGTATGGCAAGGCAAGAATCCCGAGGCCGCCGATCGGCTCGTCGCGGAAGACTTTGCGATCACGTCGGGCGGCACGGTAATCGGCCCTCGCGAAACGTTCAAGCAGTGGGTCGGCGCGTTCCTCACCTCGATCGACGACTTCAACTTCGAAATCGTCGAGATGTTTCAGAACGAAGCGGGAGACCGTGTCGCGACCCGCTGGGCGGTCACGGGCAAGAACAACGGCGTGATGGGCGCCGAGCCGTGCGGGTCGCCGATTTACATGACCGGGACCGCGGTGATTCATGTCCGCGAAGATGGGTTGCTTCAGCACAACTGGGTCGAGCGTAATGCGCTGGAGGTGCATCGGAGCCTGCTCAAGCGCGCAGAGGCGAGCTAGACGCGTGGTTCGTGTTTGTGCTTCGTTTTGATGAGGCGGTCTCTGGTTTCCAGCAGTTTTTAAACGCAACACCACCTTGAATCGAGCAAGGTGATGCGCCAGGAACTGGAGACTAAAAAGCAAAAACCCCGTAAGCCTGAGGCTTACGGGGTTTTCTAATTTGGCGGAAAGGGTGAGATTCGAACTCACGGTACGGTATAACCGTACACTGGATTTCGAGTCCAGCGCATTCGACCACTCTGCCACCTTTCCGGGTATTCCAACTCGCAGTGCGACTTCAACTTCCTGCTACTGCTTCGCCAGATCCAAGCGGGTCGTTGCTTGGGAGAACAAGATTATAGAACAGCTCGAGCCTGTTTTCCAAGCCTTTCGCCGAAAATTTTTTTAGAAAAGCCCGACAGGCGGGCAGGCAGCAAGCCGTTGCGGCGCAATCGAACCACACGACGACGCCGAACGACACGCCACTCACAACAGCCGCACCGCCGATCACGCACTCAGGCCGCCGGCACTTCCAGCCGCTCGACGCCGCCGAGGTACGGACGCAGCGCCGCCGGCACCGTCACCGAACCATCGGCATTCTGGAAGTTCTCGAGCACGGCCACGAGCGTGCGGCCCACCGCGAGCCCCGAGCCGTTCAGCGTATGCACAAGTTCGGGCTTGCCTTGCGCATTGCGATAGCGTGCCTGCATGCGCCGAGCCTGGAACGACTCAGTGTTCGAGCAGCTCGAAATCTCGCGGTACGTGTTCTGCGCGGGCAGCCACACTTCGAGGTCGTAGGTCTTCGTGGCCGAGAAGCCCATGTCGCCGGTACACAGTGTGATCACGCGATATGGCAGTTCGAGCTTCTGCAGAATCGTCTCGGCGTGGCCGACCATCTGTTCGAGCGCATCGTACGACGCTTCCTGGGCGACGATCTGCACCATCTCGACCTTGTCGAACTGATGCTGGCGGATCATGCCGCGCGTGTCGCGGCCATACGAGCCCGCTTCCGAGCGGAAGCACGGCGAATGCGCGGTCAACCTGATCGGCAGCGCTTCCGCTTCGACGATGCTCTCGCGCACCGTGTTCGTCAGCGAAATTTCCGAGGTCGAGATCAGATACTGCGTCACCGTGTTTTCGCCGCCGCCCTTCTCGACGCGGAACATGTCGTCCGCGAATTTGGGCAACTGGCCGGTGCCGTACAGGATGTCCGGATTCACGATGTACGGCGTGTAGATCTCGGTATAGCCGTGCTGCTGCGTGTGCGTGTCGATCATGAACTGCGCGAGCGCGCGATGCAGCCGCGCAATCTGCCCGCGCAGCATCGTGAAGCGCGCGCCCGACAGCTTCGCGCCGGTCTCGAAGTCGAGGCCGAGCGGCGTGCCGACATCGACGTGATCCTTGACCTCGAAGTCGAACTGACGCGGCGTGCCCCAGCGGCGCACTTCGACGTTGTCCGCTTCGTCGCGGCCCACCGGCACGCTCTCGTGCGGCAGGTTCGGCACGCCGAGCAACAGGTCCGACAGACGCTTCTGGATCTCGTCGAGCTTCACGGCCGACGCCTTCATCTCGTCGCCGATGCCGCCGACTTCGGCCATCACCGCCGAGGTGTCCTCGCCGCGTCCTTTCATCGCGCCGATCTGCTTCGACAGGCTGTTGCGGCGCGCCTGCATTTCTTCGGTGCGGGTCTGGGTGTCGCGGCGTTCCGCTTCGAGCGCGGCGAAAGCCGCCACGTCGAGGGTATAGCCGCGGTCGGCGAGGCGCTTGGCGACGCCGTCGAGGTCTTTGCGCAGCAGCTGGATGTCGAGCATGGGATGGGACGGGTGTTCGTTGTATGAAAGCGCGATTTTAACGCACCGGCACGGGCGGCCGGAACGTCCGGGAAGCGAGGTGTGGCGCGCGGCTCACCCCTTCTTCGCCTTGTTCTCCGCGCGCCACTGCGCATCGAGATCGGCAAGCCGCGCGAGCTTCTCGCCGATCTTGCCTTCGAGCCCGCGCGGCGTCGGCTGATACCAGCGCGGATCGCGCATGCCGTCCGGCAGATAGGTCTCGCCGGCCGCGTACGCATCGGGCTCGTCGTGCGCGTAACGGTAGTCGTGGCCGTAGCCGAGTTCCTTCATCAGCTTCGTCGGCGCGTTGCGCAGATGCACCGGCACCGCGCGCGACTGGTCCTTGCCGACGAAGCGCCGGGCCTCGTTGTACGCGTTGTATCCGGCGTTCGATTTCGGCGCGACCGCGAGATAGATGATCGCCTGCGCAAGCGCGAGCTCGCCTTCGGGCGTGCCGAGCCGCTCGTAGGTTTCGGCGGCGTCGAGCGCGATGCGCGCGGCGCGCGGATCGGCGAGACCGATGTCTTCCCACGCCATGCGCACGATGCGCCGCGCGAGATAGCGCGGGTCCGCGCCGCCGTCGAGCATGCGGCAGAACCAGTAGAGCGCGCCGTCCGGACTGCTGCCGCGCACCGATTTATGCAGCGCGCTGATCTGGTCGTAGAATGCGTCGCCGCCCTTGTCGAAGCGCCGCAGGTTTTCGGCGAGCGCACTGCCGAGCAAGGTGCCGTCGATCTCGCGGGTCTTCTGCTGCGCGGCCGCGCGCGCGACGATTTCGAGGTTGTTCAGCAGCTTGCGGCCGTCGCCGTCGGCGGAACCGATCAGCGCGGCGCGCGCTTCGTCGGTGAACGTGAGGCCGCCGAGTTCCTTCTGCGCGCGTTCGAGCAGTTCGCGCTGCTCGTCGTCGGTGAGGCTCTTCAGCACGTAGACCGCCGCGCGCGACAGTAGCGCGCTGTTGACCTCGAACGACGGGTTCTCGGTCGTCGCGCCGACGAATACGAACAGCCCCGATTCGACGTGCGGCAAGAACGCGTCCTGCTGGCTCTTGTTGAAGCGATGCACCTCGTCGACGAACACCAGCGTCTGATGCCCGTTCGCGCGATGAATCTGCGCGGTCTCGACCGCCTCGCGGATATCCTTCACGCCCGAGAGCACCGCCGAGAGCGCGATGAACTGAGCATGAAACGCATCGGCCATGAGCCGCGCGAGCGTAGTCTTGCCGACGCCGGGCGGCCCCCAGAGAATCATCGAATGGGCTTCGCCGGATTCGAACGCGACCCTGAGCGGCTTGTTCGGCCCGAGCAGATGCGCCTGGCCGATCACTTCGTCGATATTGCGGGGCCGCAGGCGTTCGGCGAGCGGAACATTGGCACGGGTTTCTTCAAACATGACGTTTTGGGGATAATCTCGGCTTTCCGGGCTTTTCGAGGCTGTGCCCCGGCCCTTGCGGGTTCTTCCCGGGCGCGGTCCGCGAGAACGCGGCGGCCGGCCGGACAAGCGCAACGCCCGCCGGCCAAGCCACGGGCAACGTCCTGCATTATGACAGCGACGGCGTCCGGGCGAAGGCCGGGTGTCGCGGAGCCGGCGCATCGGTTCGCGCAAGCGGCGTATCGCGTGGGCGCGGGCGAGGCATGCCTGAGGGGAGCGCCGGAGTAAATCGCGGCGTGGATAACCGGCAAGGCGATACGGCACAGCGATACGGCAGAATGCCGGGCCCGAAGCGCGGCAAGCGGCATCGGCCAAGCTCGGCAGAACGACAGGCAGCGACACCAACAGGAACAGACATCAGATGGCACAAGAACCCCTCGCCGGCGACACCGGCTCCACCTACGCGCCGCTCACGCCGGTGCCCGACGCGCGCCGCGCCTTCCGTACCGGCGACGCATTCGCGCTCTGGTTCTCCCTCGGCATCGGCCTGCTCGTCGCGCAGGCGGGCGCACTGCTGGTGCCGGGGCTATCGCTGCCGCACGCGCTCATTGCGATCGCGCTCGGCAGCGTGATCGGCGTCGTGCTGCTCGCGCTCGTGGGCGTGATCGGCACCGACACCGGGCTCGCGGCGATGTCGTCGCTGCGTCCGACGCTCGGCGTGCGCGGCGCGTCGGTGCCGGCCGTGCTGAACATGGTGCAGCTGGTCGGCTGGGGCTCGTTCGAGGTGATCGTGATGCGCGATTCCGCCGACGCGCTCGCCAAGCAGGCATTCGGCCTGTCGATGCCGCTCGTCTGGACCGTGCTCTTCGGCGCGCTCGCGACGCTGCTCGCGGTCAGCGGGCCGCTGTCGTTCGTGCGGCGCTTTCTGCGCAAATGGGGCATCTGGCTGCTGCTCGCGGGCGCCGCATGGCTCACGTGGAACCTGCTCGCGCGCCACCATCTCGCGGACCTGATGCAGCGCCCCGGCACGGGCGAGATGTCGTTCGGCGGCGCAATCGACCTCGTGGTCGCGATGCCGCTCTCGTGGCTACCGCTGATTTCCGACTACACGCGCTTCGGCCGCCGCGCCGGCGAGACGTTTCGCGGCACGCTGTACGGCTACGGCATCGCGAACATCTGGTTCTATGCGCTCGGCGCGATCTACGGTCTCGCGGCGGGCGGCGGCGACGCGCTGCTGACGAGCGCGCTCGCGCAAGCGGGCGGCGGCTTTGCGCTGCTGCTGATCCTGATCGACGAAATCGACAACGCATTCGCCGATATCCACTCGGCCGCGGTGTCGACCGGCACGTTCTGGACGCGAGCGAGCGTGCCGCTGCTGTCGGCCGCGTTCGGCGCGCTCTGCACGATGATCGCGCTGCTCGTGCCGATGGCGAAGTATCAGAACTTCCTGCTGCTGATCGGCTCGGTATTCGCGCCGCTGTTCGGCGTCGTGCTGATGGATCACTTTATCGTGCGCAAACGCCGCATCGACGCCACGGTGCTCGCCGACCTGCGCGGCCGCTACGGCTTCTCGAGCGGCTGGCATCTGAGCGCGTTCGTCGCGTGGGCGATCGGCATCGCCTCGTACCAGGTGATCAATCAATGGCTGCCGAATCTCGGCGCAACGCTGCCTTCGCTGGCGATCGGAGCGGTGTGTTATTTCGTGTTCGTGTCGACGCGCAAGACCGCGTATGCCTGAGTGGTGAATGCTTCGGCGCTGCATGCGGCCCGTGCGAGCTCGAAGCTCTCAGCACGACGGCATTGGCCGAAGTCGTGGGCTGCATAGCGCGGCGTATCGCGGCATATCGCGCAAACCGATCTGCGCGATATGCCCGCAGTCGAATCACCCAGCCTCGGCCGCGTGGAGAAACGGCGTGCCGCGCGCCGTCTCCCCACCCATCAGTTTGATCGCTGTGAAAATCACGCGGCCGAAGCAATGCCCCTGCTGCGATACGGCCGATTTCTATTTCTTCGCGGCTTTACGCCTGCGCGATTCGATTTTTCGGCACAAGTCCGTGAGCAGCCAACGCGCCACGGTTTCAGGGCGATTCGGCGCATAGGACGCGAATTTGGTTTCGTTTTCGAAGTGAACGATGACGGTTCCCGTCATCACGCGATAGGTACCGGCGTAATTGACGCCGTCCAGTTCCACGCTCAGCGCGTGCGTGGTTTCGTATTCTGCAAAGGTCAAGATAAAAGCGATATCTCAAAAAAGACGAGACATTATCGCTTCGATCTCCTACAAATCAAAAAATATATGCAAATTGTTGCATATTAAGTCATTACGTGTCGCCGCCCCGTCCGCGGCGCGCCCGCAAACCTCGCTATGGCCGCGATTGGCGTGCATTGGCCTCGGGTCCCACCCCAGTTCCGGCCGCGCGTTAATGGTGCTCGAGCGCTAGCACGGGCGTGTCGGCGAAGCGCTCGAGCGCCCGCTTCCCGTCGCGTTGAGCCTCGGCTTCATCGCCGAAGGTCGTTTCGCTGTAATCGATGACCTTGACACCGCTGCCGACCGGCCGCGGAATCGTGATGCCCCAATGCCAACCGCCCTCCTGCTCGAAGACATGGAGCGTCGGGGATAAATGCGAATCTTGTGATAAAGATCCTCTCATAACATGCCTCACTTTCCGAACATTCGAAGCCACTACCCACTTCGACCAGTTTAGGCGTTATCTTGCTGCGTTGCAGCAAAAAAATGTCAGAGAATGTAGAGGAAAACTGAAAAGAGTCTGACACGCCTGTGTCAATCTTCTGAGGATGCCGCTTATCCGGCTCCGCACGACAACGACGGTTTGCGCCGAAAAAACCACATCTGTACCAACCACGGGCAAGGGCCCGCGCACTCCGCGTCAATAAGCAAAGCCGCGCCCGGCGAACGCGGCTTTGCGAAGCGATTCACACGGCGTCGACCACCGACGCCGGCCACGCAGCTTATCCGTTGATGACGTCCGCGCCCTTCGGCACGGTGAACTTGAACGCATCGGCCGGCAACGCGGGATTTTTCTGGATATTCGAGAAGGTCAGCAGCGTCACGTTGCCGAACACGTCATGCAATTCCATCGCTTCGAGATTGCCGTCCTTGAAGCCGATACCAACACGCTGGAACTGCGTGTCCTTCGCCTTCGGCGTCAATTCGAGCCAGTCGATGCCGGCCTTCACGCCGGCGTCATGCAACGTGAAGTTCTTGTCCAGATCGTTGCTGCCGAACAGGATCGCCGCCGGACTCGCGCCGAGCGCATTGCCGAGCGCCCGCACCGTGACCTGGTTCAGGTCCTTGTCGTAGACGTAGAGCTTGTCGCCGTCCGCCTGCAACAGTTGCGCGTAAGGCTTCTCGTATTGCCAGATGAACTTGCCGGGCCGCGCGAACGTGAACGTACCGCTCGACGTGGTGGGCTGGCCCGCGCCCACCGTGGGCAGCGCGCCGGACGAGCCCTGCGCCTTGCTCGGCGCGCGCACTTCCTGCTGCACGAAGGTGCCGCGCGCCGCATGAACCTGTGCGACGAACGCCTTCAGTTGCTCGGTGCCGCTCGCGAAGGCGTGCGAAGCGACCAGCAGCGACGCGCCGATCGCCACGCTGCCCGCGCCGCGCGCGAACTTGCGCGCGCTCTGGCGGAGGCGCTCGCCGAGACGGCCGGATCGACGCTCTCGAACGTCATGCTGCGCGATGGTGTGCATATGGTTTCTCCCTTGATTGAATTCGCCGACGGGCCGCGCGAGGCGCATGTGGATAAACACACGGGCCGCCTTTGCGCGCATCCGGCAGCGAGGCTGCGGTGCCGCGCATACCGAAACGGCATGCCGCGCTGCCTACCCGCAGCGGCAACGGCTTATTCCGCTTCCCGCGCCGGCGCCAGAATTTCGCGATTGCCGTTCGACGACATCGCCGACACCACGCCCGAATTCTCCATCTGTTCGAGCAAGCGCGCCGCGCGGTTGTAGCCGATGCGCAAGTGCCGCTGCACGAGCGAGATCGACGCGCGGCGGTTTTTCAGCACGACGTCGACCGCCTGATCGTATAACGGGTCCGACTCGCCTTCGGTGGACACGGTTCCCGCCGAGCCTTCGTCGCCCTCGCCCGTCACGCCGCCTTCGAGAATGCCCTCGATGTAGTTCGGCTCGCCCTGTTCCTTGAGCTTGTCGACGACGCGATGCACTTCGTCGTCCGATACGAACGCGCCGTGCACGCGCACCGGCAAACCGGAGCCCGGCGGCAGATACAGCATGTCGCCCATGCCGAGCAGCGACTCGGCGCCCTGCTGGTCGAGAATCGTGCGCGAGTCGATTTTCGACGACACCTGGAAGGCCATGCGCGTCGGCACGTTGGCCTTGATGAGCCCGGTGATGACGTCGACCGACGGCCGCTGCGTGGCGAGAATCAGGTGGATGCCGGCCGCACGCGCCTTCTGCGCGATGCGCGCGATCAGCTCTTCGACCTTCTTGCCGACCACCATCATCAGGTCGGCCAGTTCGTCGATCACGATCACGATGTTCGGCAAGCGCGTGAGCGGTTCCGGATCGTCCGGCGTGAGGCTGAACGGATTCGGCAGCTTCTCCTCGCGCTTGGCCGCGTCGTCGATCTTGTTGTTGTAGCCGGCGAGATTGCGCACGCCGAGCTTGCTCATGAGCTTGTAGCGGCGCTCCATTTCGGCGACCGCCCAGTTCAGCGCGTGGCCCGCCTGGCGCATGTCGGTGACGACCGGGCAGAGCAGATGCGGAATGCCTTCGTAGACGCTCATTTCGAGCATCTTCGGATCGATCAGGATCATGCGCACCTGCTCGGCGCTCGCCTTGTAGAGCAGCGAGAGGATCATCGCGTTGATGCCGACCGACTTGCCCGAACCGGTCGTGCCGGCGACGAGCAGGTGCGGCATCTTCGCGAGGTCGGCACACACGGGCTTGCCGCCGATGTCCTTGCCGAGGCCCATCGTGAGCGGCGAAGCCGCATCGGCATAGACGGCCGAGCCGAGAATCTCGGAGAGGCCCACGGTCTGACGGCGCTGGTTCGGCAGCTCCAGCGCCATGTAGTTCTTGCCCGGAATCGTTTCGACGACGCGGATCGACACGAGCGACAGCGAACGCGCGAGGTCCTTCGCGAGATTGACGATCTGGCTGCCCTTCACGCCGGTGGCCGGCTCGATTTCGTAGCGCGTGACGACCGGCCCCGGATAGGCGGCGACCACGCTCACTTCGACGCCGAAGTCCTTGAGCTTTTTCTCGATCAGGCGCGAAGTGAATTCGAGCGTATCGGCGGAAATGGTTTCCTGGGCGGCGGGCGCGGGGTCGAGCAGCGAAATGGGCGGCAGCGTGGAGTCGCCCGGCAGATCGGTGAAGAGCGGCACCTGCCGTTCCTTTTCGACGCGCTCCGACTTCACTGGCGTAACGACGGGCGGCACGATCATCACGGGCTCATGTTCCTCGATGCGCACGCGGCCCTTCTCGACCTTGCCCTCACGCTTGACGGCGGCGGCTTCGCCGAGCTTGCGGTCGCGCCCGGCTTCGCGGCGCAGCTTCGCGAACGTGACCGCGGAAATGATCGACTCGCCGACCTTCTCCGCAACCGATAGCCACGAGAAACGGAAGTACAGCGACAGCCCGATCGCGAGCCCGAGCAGCAGCGCGAGCGTGCCGCCGGTGAAGCCGAGCGCATGCGAGATGCCGCGCGCGACGGCCTCGCCGATCACGCCGCCCGGCGCGCGCGGCAACTGCACCTTGAGCGACCACATGCGCAGCGCCTCGAGGCCGTTGCACGACAGCAGCACGAGCATGAACGCGAATGCGTCCGCGAGCCAGCTCACGCCGTGCGGCGCGGCGTCGTCCTGCGGCTCTTCGTGGCGGGTGATACGCCGGTAGTTCGCGGAGATATGGCGGCCGAGCAGCACGATCCACCAGTAGGCGGACAGGCCGAACAGCAGCAGCAGAATGTCGGACGTCCATGCGCCGACGCGGCCCGCCCAGTTCGAGATGTGGTCGACCTGCGCGGCGTGGGTCCAGCTCGGGTCGTGCCTGCTATAGCTGACGAGGGCCATCAGCAGGAACACGCCGAGCGCTACCTGCAGAATCCAGCGAATTTCGGTGAAGAGGCGCGACATGCGGTGAGGCAATGCCTGCGCGCTCGCGGAATAAGGAGCTTTTGCCATTGATCCTGTTGCCTGGGGTAGCCGGTTCAGGCCGAGACTGCCGCCGGGAACACGGCCCGGGCCTCGCCGCGCGTGGCTTCGGGCCCGATCCCGGCTACCGGAAACTTCGATCCGGCCTATTGTAAACGCTGTGCCCCGCACAGGGCTGTAAATGACGGTAACTTGACCGCTTTGGCCGTTCGGCTGCTTGAAACGCGGAGGCGCGGAAGGCGGCCCGACCGGTTCGGCGCGCGAGCTGCGTGCCCGACGTCCGGCTGTCCGCCCGCGCGCAGCCATGGCGCCGGCCTATGCCGCCACCCTATCGCGGCGATCGGAAAGCTTCATGGCGCAGCCGCGCGCCTCGCCCTTTATAATGCCGGACTGACACCCATCTACCGTTTCAGCTCAAAACCGCACGGCCTCGCATGAGCGGGCCGCGCGCTGCACAAGGATTCGATCATGCCCGCAACTGCAACGAAACACGCCAAGGTTCTGATTCTCGGCTCCGGTCCCGCCGGCTACACGGCGGCGGTCTACGCGGCGCGCGCCAACCTCTCGCCGGTGCTCGTCACGGGCCTCGCGCAAGGCGGCCAGCTGATGACCACGACCGACGTCGAGAACTGGCCCGCCGACGCCAACGGCGTGCAAGGCCCGGAACTGATGGCACGCTTTCTCGAGCACGCCGAGCGCTTCAACACCGAAATCATCTTCGACCACATCCACACGGCGAAGCTCGACGAGAAGCCGATCCGCCTGATCGGCGACGCGGGCGAATACACCTGCGACTCGCTGATCATCTCGACCGGCGCCTCGGCACAATACCTCGGCCTGCCGTCGGAAGAAGCGTTCATGGGCAAGGGCGTGTCGGCCTGCGCGACCTGCGACGGCTTCTTCTACAAGCAGCAGCACGTGGCCGTGATCGGCGGCGGCAACACCGCGGTCGAAGAAGCGCTGTACCTCTCCGGCATCGCCAAGAAGGTGACCGTGATCCATCGCCGCGACAAGTTCCGCGCCGAGCCGATCCTGATCGACCGCCTGCTCGCGAAGGAAAAGGAAGGCGTCGTCGAAATCAAGTGGAACCACGTGCTCGACGAAGTGACCGGCGACGCGTCCGGCGTCACCGGACTGCGCATCAAGCACACGCAAACCGGCGCAACCACCGACCTCGAATTGCAGGGCCTGTTCGTCGCGATCGGCCACAAGCCGAACACGGACATCTTCGCAGGCCAGCTCGAGATGAAGAACGGCTACATCATCACGAAGGGCGGCCTGAACGGTTTCGCGACCGCGACGAGCGTGCCGGGCGTGTTCGCCGCCGGCGACGTGCAGGACCACGTGTACCGTCAGGCGATCACGAGCGCGGGCACGGGCTGCATGGCCGCGCTCGACGCGCAGCGCTACCTCGAAACCATCGACGAGATGGCCGGCGAGCACGCGATGAGCCAGGAAGCGGAGCGTTGATTCACAGCGCTTCGTCGCGATGCGGGACTGTGAGGGAAAGCGCAACGGTAAAATGACGGCAGGGCGCAGCCCGGCCGTCCGACCGAAAGAAGGCCGCGGCTGAAAAGCCGGCGGCCTTTTTTGTGTCCGGCGCGCTCGGATTGAGGGTTTGCGATGCGTCCGCGTGATGCACTTGCTTGATGCACTTTGCGCGTTGCGCCTTCTCGCCAGGCTTCGTGTGACGCGCTCGTGCTGTGTGCCTCGCTTCATCGAGCGCTTTGTGCCAGGCTTTGCGCCAAGCGTCCCGCCGAGCTTGCGTGTCCGACTTGCGCTCGCTGGCACCGGCGCACGATCTTCGCGCTTCGCTTGAGCCGACCTTGCAAGCCAACGCATCCGCCGCCCAAGCCCCGCGCGACCGACCTACTCTTTCCGTGTATTGCCGATATGCCGAAGAATCTGCCCCACCCCAACGAACCGAAACGCCCGCAAGCCGCCGCACGGCCCGCGCCGGCCCCAGCGGCACCCGCAGCCGTGCCGAAACCCGATCGCACGACGGGGCTCGCCGGTCTCGGCGCGCTACGCGAGGCGTTGAAGGGCGATGCCGAGCAGCGCGAGCGCGAACAGGCGGCGGCCCGGGCGGCGCAGCGCGAAGCCGCGGCGGACGCCAACCTGTTCCGCCACGAGATCGGCGAAGTCGCGCCGCTCGTGGCGGCGCCGCGCGCGACCTTGACACGCAATCCCCCGCCGCCGCTGCCGGTGCAAACGCTGCTCGACGAAGAGGCTGTGCTGCACGAAGCGATCTCCGATGAATTCGATCCCGAGGTGCTGCTCGAAACCGACGAGACGCTCTCGTATTGCCGCCCCGGCGTGAGCCGCGACGTCGTGCGCAAACTGCGGCGCGGCGACTGGATCGTGCAGGCGCAGATCGACCTGCACGGCATGCGGCGCGAGGAAGCGCGCGAGGCGCTGGCGGAGTTCATCCGCGAATCGGTGAGGCGCGGCTTGCGGTGTTTGCGCGTGATCCACGGCAAGGGCCTGGGGTCGATCGGCAAGGAGCCGGTGCTGAAGGGCAAGGTGCGCGCATGGCTCGTGCAGAAGTCCGAGGTCATCGCGTTCTGTCAGGCGCGGCCGCACGACGGCGGTGCCGGCGCGGTGGTCGTGCTGCTGCAACCGGGCGCGTTGCCGGCGCATGGGGTGCAGGCGAAGGGTTGACGGACCTCTCCGGGGGCGAGGCTGCGAGGCTAAGCCTCGGCCTGGGCTAAGACCTGGGCCGCTCTGGCTCTGGCTCTGGCTCTGGCTCTGGCTCTGGCTCTGGCTCTGGCTCTGGCTCTGGCTCTGGCTCTGGACCTGGACCTGAGCCCGAGCCGCTGGGCGGCCCCGCCCACGCATCCCCGCTTATAACCCGCAAGGTCTCGCGTGAGCTTGTGGTCACGCGGCCGCACTTCCACACTCTCATCGCAATCTGTCGATTTTCGCTGCCGCCGTTCGTCGTCGGGTAAACGGCCATCGTGGCCGTCGCGCGGTGGCCGCCATTGCCACCGCACCGTGCCGTGCAACCGTCAAAAGGTGATCGCGATGCCTCTACAGCTCTATGCCCACCCGTTCTCGTCTTACTGCCAGAAGGTCCTGACCGCGCTCTACGAAAACGGCACGCCGTTCGAGATGCGCCTGCTCGCGCACGACGACCCGCAGATCATGGCCGAATTCGCCGCGCTCTGGCCGATCAAGCGCTTTCCGGTGCTCGTCGACGGCGGCCGGACCGTGGCTGAGGCGAGCATCATCATCGAATATCTCGGCCTCTATCATCCGGGCCCGGTCGCACTGCTGCCCGCCGACGCGCGCGCCGCGCTCGACGTGCGCGGCATGGACCGCTTCTTCGACAACTACATTTCGACGCCGCAGCAGCGGATCGTCTACGACAGCCTGCGCGCCGAGGCCGAGCGCGATCCGCGCGGCGTCGCCGAGGCGCGCGCGATGCTCGATACCGCGTACGCGTGGCTCGACAAACACATGGCCGGCCGCGAATGGGCCGCCGGCGACCGCTTCAGCCTCGCCGACTGCGGCGCGGGCCCGTTCCTGTTCTACGCCGACTGGACGCATCCGATCGACCCGGCCTTCGCGCACGTACGCGCGTACCGGCAGCGGCTGCTGGCGCGGCCATCGTTCGCGCGCGCGGTCGACGAAGCACGGCCGTATCGTCATTTCTTTCCGCTCGGCGCGCCGGACCGCGATTGAGCGAGGCAAAGCATTGGCCGCGGCGACCTCGGCAACCCCAGCAAACACGGCAACTTCAGCGGCCTTCGGCAAGCCCCGCGCCCCCGGCAAACGCGGTGGACACAACGGCCGCAACCCGCACAACCGCCGCACCAGTCGCCCCCACCGCGGCCGGGCTGCGCGCGCCCTCACCGCTCGCCCCCACGCGCAGACAACCCCCTTTCCTCGCTGTAGACTTCATTTCGCAAGCGCGTCTCGACCTTTCCCCGGCTCACCACCCACAAGGCACACCATGGACCGTTTCGAAGCGATGGAGATCTTCACGCGTGTGGTCGAAGCAAACAGCTTTACCAAGGTATCCGAATCGCTCGACCTGCCGCGCGCCAAGGTGAGCCGCACGATCCAGGCGCTCGAGGAACACGTCGGCGTGCGCCTGCTGAACCGCTCGACGCGCCAGGTCAGCGTGACCGAAGACGGCGCCGAGTTCTACGAGCGCTGCGTGCGCATTCTCGCCGACGTCACCGATGCCGAATCGTCGCTGTCGAACAAGCGCGAAAACCCGGCCGGCACAATCCGCGTCGATACGTCGGGCACGCTCGCGCGCTCGCTGCTCCTGCCCGCGCTCGACGACTTCTACCGCCAGTACCCCGCGATCGACGTGCGGCTCGGTCTCGCGGACCGCAACATCGACCTGATTCAGGACGGCGTCGATTGCGTGATCCGCATGGGCACGCCGGAAGAGTCGAGCCTCGTCGCGCGGCGCATCGGGCTCGCGCGCATCGTTACGTGCGCGTCGCCCGCGTACCTGGAAAAGCACGGCACGCCGGCCACGCTCGCGGAGCTCGACCGGCATCGCGCGGTCAACTACGTGTCCGCGCGCAGCGGCAAGACGTTCCCGTTCGAATACGAGGTGGAGGGCGAGATCGAGCGGATTGCGATGACGGGCACGCTCGCCGTCAACGACGGCTCGGTGTACATCACCGCCGGCGTGCTCGGCCACGGCATCATCCAGCCGTCGCGCTTCATGGTCGCCGAGTTGATCGAGCAAGGCGCGCTCACCGAGATTCTCGGCAACTACACGAGCCCCGGCACGCCGCTGTCGATCCTGTACGCGCATCGCCGCAACCTGAGTTCGCGGCTGCGCGCGTTCATCGATTGGGTCAGCGAGCTGGCGCGCAATAATCCGGATTTGCGTTTGCCGGACGGAGCCTAACGCGTCGGGGGCGTCGGCCTCATGCAGCCTGCGCCAAACACAAAGCCCCCTGCGTCCATACGACGCAGGGGGCTTTTTCAATGCAGCAGCAGCGCACTCAACGCATTGCACGGCCTGCCGCGCGAACTACGATGAGCAAACCGCCGCGCTACAGCACTGCAAATCGCGGCAATCCGCCCAATCAGGCAATCCGCTCTTCATTGCTCGGATCGAACAACACCGCCTTCGACGTATCGAACAGCAGCGTCGTATTCGTCTGCGGCTGCGGGTTCGACGCCGGGTGCACGCGGCTCACCACGCGCTTGCCGTTGACCTGCGCGAACACGAGCGTGTCCGGACCGGTCGGCTCGATCACGTCGACCTTCACTTCGACCGGCTGAAGCTTGCCGTCGTCGCCATGCGCGCCGCGCGCATCGGTGATGCGCTCCGGGCGCAGACCGAGAATCACGTTATTGCCGACGTGCGAGCGCACCTTCGACGAATCGAACGGCAACACCAGCACCTTGCGCGCCACGCCCGTATCGAGTTCGATGCCGACGCCCGCGCCCTGCTCGACCAGCTTGCCTTCGATGAAGTTCATCGGCGGCGCGCCGATGAAGCCCGCCACGAACAGGTTCGACGGCGAGTCGTAGATGTCCTGCGGCGCGCCGAACTGCTGCACGATGCCGTCCTTCATCACCGCGATGCGGTCGCCGAGCGTCATCGCTTCGATCTGGTCGTGCGTCACGTAGACGATCGTCGTGCCGAGGCGCTGATGCAGCAGCTTGATTTCCGAACGCATCTCGATGCGCAGCTTCGCGTCGAGGTTCGAGAGCGGCTCGTCGAACAGGAACATGACGGGATCGCGCGCGAGGGCGCGGCCCATCGCGACGCGCTGGCGCTGGCCGCCCGACAGCTGGCCCGGCTTGCGATCGAGCAGATGCTTGATCTGCAGCGTGTTCGACACGCGCTCGACGATCTGCGTCTGCTCCTGCTTCGGCACCTTGCGGATGTTCAGGCCGAACGAGATGTTCTCGCGCACCGTCATCGACGGATAGAGCGCGTACGACTGGAACACCATCGCGATGTCGCGGTCTTTCGGCGACAGATTGTTGACCGTCTTGCCGTCGATCTGGATCTCGCCCTTGGTCACGGTTTCGAGGCCGGCGATCATGTTGAGCAGCGTCGACTTGCCGCAGCCCGAGCCGCCGACCAGGATCAGGAACTGGCCGTCTTCGATGTCGATGTTGACACCCTTCAGAACCGGCACCCCGTTCGGGTAAGTCTTGTACACGTCACGGATGGAAAGGCTTGCCATGCTGTGAATCCTCTATTCTCTGGTACTGCCTGAAAACGTCTGTGTGACGGCGGCGCTCTCTTCGCGATGCGCCGCCGCGCCTCAAGGGAGTGGCTCCTCGCCCGGTCCTCGTTCAGCCCTTCACCGCGCCGGCCGTCAGGCCGCGCACGAAATAGCGTCCAGCGATGATGTAGACCAGCAGCGTCGGCAATGCCGCGATGATCGCGCCGGCCATGTCCACGTTGTATTCCTTCACGCCGGTCGAGGTGTTCACGAGGTTGTTCAGCGCCACCGTGATCGGCATCGAATCGACGCCGGAGAACACGATCCCGAACAGGAAGTCGTTCCAGATCTGCGTGAATTGCCAGATCAGGCACACCATGAAAATCGGCAGCGACACCGGCAGCAGGATCTTCGTGAAGATCGTGAAGAAACCCGCGCCGTCGATGCGCGCCGCCTTCACGAGTTCGGCCGGCACGCTCACGTAGAAGTTGCGGAAGAACATCGTGGTGAACGCGATGCCGTAGATCACGTGCACGAGCACGAGGCCGCTCGTCGTGTTCGACAGGCCGAGAAAGCCTTCGAGACGTGCCATCGGCAGCAGGATCGCCTGGAACGGAATGAAGCAGCCGACCAGCAGCATCGTGAAGATCGGATCGGCGCCGCGAAAGCGCCAGTGCGTAAGCACATAGCCGTTGAACGCGCCGATAATCGACGAGATCAGCACGGCCGGAATCACCATGCGCACCGAGTTCATGAAGAACGGCTGCATGCCGTCGCAGCGCACGCCCGTACAGGCGCCACTCCACGCCTTGAGCCACGGCGCGAAGGTCCAGTGCGACGGCGGCGTGAGCAGGTTGCCGGTGCGCAGCTGGTCGATGTCCTTGAACGACGTCGACAGCATCACGTAAAGCGGGAACAGGAAGTACAGGGCGAACAGGATCAGGGCCGCGTAAATGACGGCACGGCTGAGCGTCATCTTAGGCTGCATTGCGCGTGCTCCTCGATTCCATATACATCAGCGGCACGAGCACGGCCACGACGGTGGCGAGCATCATCATCGACGATGCTGCGCCGACGCCGAATTGCCCGCGATTGAACGAAAACGTGTACATGAAGATGGCCGGCAGCGACGACGAGGTGCCCGGACCGCCCGCGGTCAGCGCGACGACGAGGTCGAAGGTCTTGATCGTGATGTGGCAGAGAATCAGCAGCACCGAGAAGAACACCGGGCGCATGCTCGGAATCACGATCTTGCGGTAGATGGTCGGCAGGCTCGCGCCATCCATCTGCGCGGCCTTGAAGATTTCGCCGTCCACGCCGCGCAGGCCCGCGAGGAACAGCGCCATCACGAAGCCGGTCGACTGCCACACCGCCGCGATCACGATACAGAAAATTGCCTTGTCGGGATCGCCGAGCCAGTTGAACGAGAAGCTCGTCCAGCCCCAGTCGTGAAACACCTTCTCGATGCCGATGCTCGGCGTGAGAATCCACTGCCAGGCCGTGCCGGTCACGATGAACGAGAGCGCCATCGGGTACAGGAACACGGCGCGCAGCGCGCCCTCGTTGCGAATCTGCTGATCGAGCAGGATCGCAAGAAAAAGCCCGAGGCCGATGCAGATGGCGATGAACGGAATGCCGAACCAGCCGAGATTGGCGGCCGAGGTCCAGAACACGTCGTTGTCGAACAGTTCGCGGTAACGGTCGAGGCCCGCGAAGTCGAAACGGGGCATCAGCCGCGAATCGGACAGCGACAGATAGCCGGTGATTGCGATGAAGCCATAGACGAAGACCAGGCTGATAACGACGCTGGGTGCGAGCACCAGCTTCGGAATCCAGCGATCGGCCAAGGCCGCCGTGGGCGACGCGCGGCGGGTGGCGGCGGCCGTTTTCCCGTTTCCGCTGATAGAAGCAGTCACTACTCGACTCCTGCTGAAACTGGACCGTCAGGCTGGCTCGCGCGTTGCGCGCGAAACCGCGACGGCCTGGATGTGACTCCATGAAACCACGATGAAGCCCGCGCCCGGCGCCTGAAAGAGCGCCGGGCGCAATGCCTCGCTTACTTCACCGACTGACTTCGCTTACCTGGTTTTCGCTGCCTTCGCGAGCGCCTGCACCGCGCTCTTCGAATCTTCCTGCGAGTTCATGAACTTCGTGACGACGTCGGAGATCGCGCCGGCTGCCGCATCGGGCTGCGCCATGCCGTGAGCGAGCGACGGCACGTAGCCGCCGGCCTTGATCGCGACCTGCTCATCCGCGTACGACTTCTTCGCGCAGTCGTCGAACTTCGCCATCGACACGCCGAGACGCACCGGGATCGAGCCCTTGTACAGGCTGAACTGCTCCTGGAAGTCCGGCGACATGATCGTCTTCGCAAGCGCGAGCTGACCCGGCGTTGCCGCCTTCTGGTCCTTCTGCTGGAAGAACACGAACGAGTCGACGTTGAACGTATAGGCCTTCTCCGTGCCCGGCACGGCAGCGCAGATGAAGTCAGTGCCCGACTTCTTGCCGGCGTTCGAGAATTCGCCCTTCGCCCAGTCGCCCATGAACTGCATGCCGGCCTTGCCGTTGATGACCATGGCGGTGGCGAGGTTCCAGTCACGGCCCGTGCGGCCCGCGTCGAAGTAGCCCTGGATCTTGCGGACCGTGTCGAACACCTGGACCATCTTGTCCGAGGTCAGCGTCTTCTCGTCGAGGTCCACCAGCGCCTTCCTGTAGAAGTCCGCGCCTTGCGACAGCACGACGTCTTCCCACAGCGTCAGGTCCTGCCACGGCTGGCCGCCCATCGCGATCGGCTGGATGCCCGCGGCTTTCATCTTGTCAGCGACCGCGAAGAACTCGGGCCACGAGGTCGGCACCTTGCCGCCGGCTTTATCCAGCGCTGCCTTGTTGATGTACAGCCAGTTCACGCGGTGCACCGAAAACGGCGCGGCGACGTAGTGGCCGTCCGCGTGCATGATCTTGTCGATTTCCGGCGGCAGGTTCTTCTTCCAGTCGCCCGCGACGGAGTCGATCGGCACCAGCACGCCCTGCGAAGCCCAGTCCTGGATCAGCGGGCCCTTGATCTGCGCGGCGCTCGGCGCGTTGCCCGAGATCACCTGCGTCTTCAGTGCCGTCATGGCAGCCGCGCCGGCGCCGCCCGCGACCGCGAAGTCCTTCCACGTGTAACCCTGCTTCGTCATGTCGTCCTTGAGGACGCCGACGGCCTTCGATTCGCCGCCCGACGTCCACCAGTGCAGCACTTCGACCGACTCGGCAGCCTGCACGGCCGACACGCCACACATCAGACCCGCAGCGCACAGAGCGCCCATGATCGCGCGAAATTTCATTGCTTATCTCCTCCAGACACCTGAACAAAAAAACGAATGACCCCTGATATCGCCAGGGTGCTGTGGTTGGTTCAAACAGGCAAAACACTGGGCGATCGAGCACGGTCGGGCGCATGCGCGAAGCATGTGCCGGCGGACCGATGTCCGGCCGCCGGACGCTCAAGAGGTGAGTGGTTCGGGATGCAAAGACTGTCTCCTCTTTTGATTTTTGCCTGCCCGCGTCGCGCGGCAGACTCGAGGTGCTTCATACGCAAATTCGACGCAAACCCGACCTCGGCCAGCTATCGCCAGCGGCGGCTGACACGTATCGACGGGCGTTGTCCGCTAACATGCCGGGGACGCCCATCGATTCGCAGAAGCGCGCGTACCGCCTGAACAGCTCACGCTTTTTTCATCGAATTTACGCTACCTCTTGATTTGGATTGTAGTTAAACTACAATTCAGTGTCAAAAAATATTTTATCGGACTACGGTCGCCTTTCCGGTGCAGATACGCGCTCAGCGCGGCGGCCCTTCAGGACATCGACGGAGACTCATGCAAACCGACTCAAGCTTCACTTTCGTTCTCTTCGGCGGAACCGGCGATCTGTCGATGCGCAAGATTCTGCCCGCGTTGTTCGAGGCGCATCGGGCCGGCGGCATGCTGGCCGAAAGCGGCAAGATCGTCGCGGTGGCGCGGCATGTGGCGGATCGCGGCGAGTACCTGCAATGGGTCGAGGAGCATGTCAAGCCGCATGTGTCGAAGAACGGTGTCGACGCGGCGGCATGGGCCGGCTTCCTCGCGCGCATCGAGTTCGTAAAGATCGATCTCGGCAAGCCGGAAGACTTCGTGCATCTGCGCGACGCGCTTCAGGACCTGCCCGGCATCCGCGTGTTCTATCTGGCGACCGGTCCGTCGCTGTTCGTGCCGATCTGCCACGCGCTCGCCGCGGTCGGGCTCAATGCCAACGCGCGCATCGTGCTCGAAAAGCCGCTCGGCTACGATCTCAGGTCGTCGAATGCAATTAATGATGCAGTCGGTGAAATCTTCGCGGAAGAGCAGATCTACCGGATCGACCACTACCTCGGCAAGGAGCCGGTACAGAATCTGCTCGCGCTGCGCTTCGGCAATGCGCTGTTCGAGCCGCTGTGGCGCCGCGAATGGGTCGAGAGCATCCAGATCACGATCGCCGAGGAGCTCGGCGTCGAAGCGCGCGGCGACTTCTACGACAACACCGGCGCGCTGCGCGACATGGTGCAGAACCATCTGCTGCAATTGCTCTCGATCGTCGCGATGGAGCCGCCCCATTCGATGGATTCCGACTCGGTGCGCGACGAAAAGCTGCGCGTGCTGCGCGCGCTGAAACCGATCGATTCGCAGGAAATCGCCAAGGTCGCGGTGCGCGGCCAGTATCATTCGGGCGTGATCCGCGGCAGCGCGGTGCCGGCCTACGCGACCGAGCACGGCGTGAAGCCCGATAGCTCGACCGAAACCTTCGTCGCGCTGAAGGTCGAGATCGAGAACTGGCGCTGGGCCGGGGTGCCGTTTTTTCTGCGCACGGGCAAGCGGCTTGCCGATCGCGTCGCCGAAATCGTCGTGAATTTCCGTCCGGTGCCGCATTCGGCGCTCGGCGCCTCGGCGCTGCGCGCCGGCGCGAACCGGCTCGTGATCCGTCTGCAGCCGAACGAGACGATCCGTCTGTATTGTCTTGCGAAGCAGCCCGGCGAAGGCATGAACCTCGCGAGCGTGCACCTCGACCTCGCGTTCGACCAGTTCTTCCGCGAAGGCCAGATGGAGGCGTATCAACGGCTGCTGCTCGACGTGATCCACGGGCGCCTCGCGCTGTTCGTGCGGCGCGACGAACAGGAAGCCGCATGGCGCTGGGTCGAGCCGATCCTGAACGAATGGAAAGCCTCGACGCGGCCGCCCAAGCCGTACGCGGCGGGCACGTGGGGACCGGCCGCGGCGAGCGCGATGCTCGCGCAGCACGGCACCTGCTGGCTCGAGGAAGAGAATTAAGTGGTACTGCATTGAAATTGAGGGAAGGCGCCGCACCGGTTCGAGGGCAACACCGCGCGGCGCAGGCAAAAAACCCACTGACGAACTGAACGGCAACGCACCGGACTCGCGCGAACACGCTGCAGGCCACCTCGCCTTGCAGGTATCGCACGAGGGCAGACGGCGCGTTGCCGCAGACCCAACAAAAAGCTGCACGGAGGAGAAGTGATCGAGCTTCACGCTTTCGACGACCAGCGCGCCCAATCCGAAGCGCTGGCGCAAGCGGTCGGCGATGCGTTGCATGCGTCGCTTGCCGCACAGGCGGCCGCCACCGGCACGCCGGCCCCGCTCGTGCGCCCCGCGCGTCCCGCCATGCTGGCCGTGTCGGGCGGCAGCAGTCCGCGGCCGTTCCTGCAAACGCTGTCCACGCAAGCGTTCGACTGGGCGCGCATCGCGGTCACGCTGGTCGACGACCGCTGGGTGCCGGAAACCGACAGCGCGAGCAACGCGCAATTCGCGCATGCCACGCTGCTGCGGAACGCCGCCAAAGACGCGACGTTCTGGCCGCTCGTCGACACCACCCAGGATCTGCACGCGCACGTCGCGGCGCTGAACGCGGACCCGCGCTTTGCCGCGGTGCCCGACGTCGCGGTGCTCGGCATGGGCGAGGACGGCCACACCGCGTCGATCTTCGCCGACGCGCCCGAATGGGATCACGCGATCACCACCGCCGAGCGCTTCGTGGCCGTGCATCCGGGCGCGGCGCCGCATGCGCGCGTGAGCTGGTCGATGTCGGCGCTCAAGGAAGTGAAGCAGCTGTTTTTGCTGATCGCAGGACCGCGCAAGATGGACGTGCTCAATACCGCCACCGCCGCGCTACAAAAAAATGCCATCTCGCAACTGGCAAACGACAAGGGAGTGAGACTCGATGTCTACTGGTGTGCAAACTAAAGCTGTGCCGGGCGCAGGCCAGCACGCCGACGGACCGAGGCTGCTGGCCGACATCGGCGGCACCAACGCGCGTTTCGCGCTCGAGACGGGCCCCGGCGAAATCGGCTCGGTGCAGGTCTATCCGTGCGCGGAGTATGCGGGCATCGCCGAGGTCATCAAGAAGTATCTGAAGGACACGAAGATCGGCCGCGTCAATCACGCGGCGATCGCCATTGCGAACCCGGTCGACGGCGACCAGGTGAGCATGACCAATCACGACTGGACCTTTTCGATCGAAGCGACGCGCCGCGCGCTCGGCTTCGACACGCTGCTCGTCGTCAACGACTTCACCGCGCTCGCGATGGCGCTGCCGGGCCTCACCGACGCGCAGCGCGTGCAGGTGGGCGGCGGCCAGCGCCGGCCGAACAGCGTGATCGGCCTGCTCGGCCCCGGCACCGGCATGGGCGTGTCGGGCCTGATTCCCGCCGACGACCGCTGGATCGCACTCGGCAGCGAAGGCGGCCACGCCACCTTTGCGCCCGCCGACGAGCGTGAAGATATCGTGCTGCACTACGCGCGCAAGAAGTGGTCGCACGTGTCGTTCGAACGCGTGGCCGCGGGTCCCGGCATCGAGGTGATCTACCGTGCGCTGGCGGGCCGTGACAAGAAGCGCGTGGCGGCCAACGTCGACACGATCGAGATCGTCAAGCGCGCGCTCGAAGGCGAGCCGCTCGCGGCCGAATCGGTCGACGTGTTCTGCGGCATTCTCGGCACCTTCGCCGGCAATATCGCGGTGACGCTCGGCGCGCTGGGCGGCATCTACATCGGCGGCGGCGTCGTGCCGCGCCTCGGCGAATTCTTCGCGCGCTCGTCGTTCCGCAAGCGCTTCGAGGCGAAGGGCCGCTTCGAAGCGTACTTGCAGAACGTGCCGACCTATGTGATTACCGCCGAATATCCGGCGTTTCTCGGCGTCTCGGCGATTCTCGCGGAGCAGCTGTCGAACCGCGCGGGCGGCAGTTCGTCGGCCGTGTTCGAGCGGATTCGCCAGATGCGCGACGCGCTGACGCCGGCCGAGCGCCGCGTCGCCGACCTCGCGCTGAACCATCCGCGCTCGATCATCAACGATCCGATTGTCGACATCGCGCGCAAGGCCGACGTAAGCCAGCCGACCGTGATCCGCTTCTGCCGCTCGCTCGGCTGCCAGGGCCTGTCGGATTTCAAACTCAAGCTCGCGACCGGCCTGACCGGCACGATCCCGGTCAGCCACAGCCAGGTGCATCTCGGCGACACCGCCACCGACTTCGGCGCGAAGGTGCTCGACAACACCGTCTCGGCGATCCTGCAGTTGCGCGAACATCTGAACTTCGAGCATGTGGAGCGTGCGATCGACCTGCTGAACGGCGCGCGGCGCATCGAGTTCTACGGGCTCGGCAATTCGAACATCGTCGCGCAGGACGCGCACTACAAGTTCTTCCGCTTCGGCATCCCGACGATCGCTTACGGCGACCTGTACATGCAGGCGGCCTCGGCCGCGCTGCTCGGCAAGGGCGACGTGATCGTGGCCGTGTCGAAGTCGGGGCGCGCGCCCGAACTGCTGCGCGTGCTCGACGTGGCGATGCAAGCCGGCGCGAAGGTGATCGCGATCACATCGAGCAATACGCCGCTCGCCAAGCGCGCGACCGTCGCGCTGGAAACCGATCACATCGAGATTCGCGAGTCGCAGCTGTCGATGATCTCGCGCATCCTGCATCTCGTGATGATCGACATTCTGGCGGTCGGCGTGGCGATCCGCCGCGCGGTGCCGAGCGACGACGTGACCGAGACGGTCGAGAAGGCGCGCGAAGGCGCCGACGACGACGCAACGGCCGTGCTCGACTGGCTCAGCCACGGCGCGGCTCCGTCGGCGCGCGACTGAATCTGCCCGGCGCTGAATCTGCCAGGCGTTCTGCGCTTGCGCTCGATGAACCCGCGCGGCACGCATCGAATCCGATGTGCGCCGTGCGGGTTTTCTTCTGCGCTCGGCGCTTCGGGCGCGGCACAAAGCGTTCGATAATAGGGGCTTTCCCGCCCGGCGCCGCTCGCCCAGTCAGATGATCATCCGCCCGCATCTCCATTGGTTCCGCATGCTGCTCGCGTGGCGCGGCTCGGTGTTGCCGCAGTTGCTGCCGCGGCTCGCCCTGATCTTCGGCATTTCGATCGTCGCGCTCGCCGCGCACGATCATCTGCTGCCCGTCAGCCTGAACCTCAACACGACCGCGCCGTTTTCGCTGGTCGGCATCGCGCTCGCGGTGTTTCTCGGCTTTCGCAACAACGCGAGCTATGACCGCTGGTGGGAAGCGCGCAAGCTGTGGGGCCAGTTGCTGAACGAGTCGCGCTCGCTGACGCGCGAAACGCTGACGCTGCCCAACCGCGAGTTGCCGCAACAGGACGTCGACGAATTTCTCGCGCTGCTGAGCGCGCTGCCGCATGCGCTGCGCCATCAGTTGCGCGGCAGCGATCCGCGTGAAGACCTTGCCGCGCGGCTGCCCGCCGCGCTGTTCGAGCGCGTGATCGCATCGCGCTACAAACCGGCCACGCTGATGCTGTGCCTCGGCGAATGGGTGCAGCGCGAGGCCCGCGCGGGCGCGCTCGATCCGCTGGCGGTGCTCGCGTTCGACCGCAATCTGAACGGGCTGTCGGATGTGATCGGCGGCTGCGAGCGCATCGCGTCCACGCCGCTGCCGTTCGCCTATTCGGTGATGATTCACCGTACCGTGTATTTCTTCTGCGCGTCGCTGCCGTTCGGGCTCGTCGACAGTATCGGCATCTTCACGCCGGTGTTCGCGGTGTTCGTCGCCTATACGTTCATGGCGCACGAAGCGATTGCCGCGCAGCTCGAAGAGCCGTTCGGCACTGACGACAACGACCTCGCGCTCAATACGATGTCGGCGGTCATCGAGGACGCGATGCGCGATCTGCGCGGCGAGCCGCCGCTCGCGCCGCCACGGCCGCGCGCCGAAACTTATCAGCTCGATTGAGGCGGGTGCCGCGTGCGGCGCTCAGTCGTTGCCGACCGTTTCGGAGAGGCGCTTGATCGTCGCCACGCGCGCGCCGATGATGTCGATGCGCCCGCGCTCGTCGACGAGCGGCGTCGACGCCGTGAGATACGCGCTCCACGCGCGTTGCGCGCGCACGAGCGTGGGCCGCGATGATGCCGGCATCCGCGAATTGAGCAAACGGTAGTAGCGGTTCAGATCGAACATCGCGTGTTCGCAGCGGGCATCGGCATTGCACGCGCGCGGACGGCGCGGCTGCGCCCCGCTCACGTTGGCGAGCGCGCCCCGCAGCACGAGCGCGCGGTCGCGCACCGGCTGCAACTGCATGTCGGCTTCGGCGAGCACGTACATCGAGCCCTGCGTCGTCGCGAATACCGCGGCGAGCAACTGCTTCTCGGCGTCGCGCGAGGCGAGCCAGCTCGACTGACTCTTTTGCCATAGCCTGCGCCGCGCGGCCGGCAGCTTGTCGAGCAACTGCTGGTAGGCGCTATCGACCGCGGCCTTCCAGCCGATGCGCGCATTGTCCATGCACTGCACCTGGCCGACCGTCGTCGACATGTCGGCGCGCGCGAGACACGCGCGCATCGACGCGTCGATCGGATCGGCGGCGGCGACTTCGGCATGCGCGACCGGACTCCACGCGCCGCCGAGCACCGCCACCGCAACCGGCCCGGCTACCGCCGCCGCCACCGAACCCGCGACGGCCAGCGCGCCCGAGACGCGCCGCCAGCCATCGCTACCCGCGAGGAACTTCGCCCACTGCATCGTCAAACGCGCACGCAATCGACGAAGTATTCGATGCGTCCGTTGATCATTTCGCCGACAAGCCCGTGGATGTCCGTATGGAAGCCAGGGAAGCGCTCGTTGAACTCGCGCGCGAAACGCAGATAGTTGACGATGGTCCGGTTGAAGCGCTCGCCCGGGATCAGCAGCGGAATGCCCGGCGGATACGGCGTCAACAGGATCGAGGTGACGCGGCCTTCGAGTTCGTCGATCGGCACCCGGTCGATCTCGCGGTGCGCGAGCTTCGCGAACGCGTCGGACGGCTTCATCGCCGGCTCCATGCTCGACAGGTACATCTCGGTCGTCAGGCGCGCGATGTCGTTCGCGCGATAGACGCTGTGGATCTGCTGGCACAGATCGCGCAGGCCGACGCGCTCGTACATCGGGTGATGCTGGACGAACTCGGGCAGCACGCGCCACAGCGGCTGGTTGTTGTCGTAGTCGTCCTTGAACTGCTGGAGTTCGGTGACCATCGAGTTCCAGCGGCCCTTCGTGATGCCGATCGTGAACATGATGAAGAACGAGTACAGCCCCGTCTTCTCGACGATGATGCCGTGCTCGGCCAGGTACTTCGTGACGATCGCGGCCGGAATGCCGGTTTCGCCGAAGCCGCCGTCCATGTCGAGACCCGGCGTGACGATGGTCGCCTTGATCGGGTCGAGCATGTTGAAGCCTTCGGCGAGCGGGCCGAAGCCGTGCCATGCGTCGTTCGGGCGCAGCATCCAGTCGTCGCGCGAGCCGATGCCTTCCTCGGCGAACTGTTCCGGGCCCCAGACCTTGAAGAACCAGTCGTCGCCGTATTCGGCGTCGACCTTGGTCATCGCGCGGCGGAAGTCGAGCGCTTCGGCAATCGACTCCTCGACGAGCGCAGTGCCGCCCGGCGCTTCCATCATCGCGGCGGCCACGTCGCACGAGGCGATGATCGCGTACTGCGGGCTCGTCGACGTGTGCATCAGATACGCTTCATTGAAGCGATGCTTGTCGAAGCGGCTGTTCTTCGAATCCTGCACGACGATCTGCGAGGCCTGTGAGATGCCGGCGAGCAGCTTGTGCGTGGAGTGCGTCGCGTACACCATCGCGCCGATGCGCGGACGGCCCGCGCCGATCGCGTGCATGTCCTGGTAGAACTCGTGGAATTCGGCGTGCGGCAGCCAGGCCTCGTCGAAGTGCAGCGTGTCGAGCCATTCGCCCAGCATCTCCTTGATCATTTCGACGTTGTAGATCACGCCGTCGTAGGTGCTTTGCGTGATCGTCAGGATGCGCGGCTTCAGGTTCGGGTTCTTCGCGAGTGCTTCGCGCGCGAACGGGTTCGCCTCGATCTTCTTGCGGATGTTCTCCGGCTCGAACTCGCTGCGCGGAATCGGCCCGATGATGCCGAAGTTATTGCGCGTCGGCGTGAGGAACACCGGAATCGCGCCCGTCATCGTGATCGCGTGCAGGATCGACTTGTGGCAGTTGCGGTCGACCAGCACGATGTCACCGGGCGCGACCGTGCCGTGCCAGACGATCTTGTTCGAGGTCGAGGTGCCGTTGGTCACGAAGAACACATGGTCGGCGCTGAAGATGCGCGCGGCGTTGCGCTCCGAGGCCGCCACCGGACCGGTATGGTCGAGCAGCTGGCCGAGTTCGTCGACCGCGTTGCAGACGTCGGCGCGCAGCATGTTCTCGCCGAAGAACTGGTGGAACATCTGGCCGAGCGGGCTCTTCAGGAACGCGACGCCGCCCGAGTGGCCGGGGCAGTGCCACGAGTACGAACCCTCTTCCGCGTACTGCACCAGTTCCTTGAAGAACGGCGGCGCGAGCGAGTCGAGATACACCTTCGTCTCGCGGATGATATGGCGCGCGACGAACTCCGGCGTGTCCTCGAACATATGGATGAAGCCGTGCAGTTCGCGCAGGATGTCGTTGGGCAGATGGCGCGAGGTGCGCGTCTCGCCGTACAGGAAGATCGGAATGTCGGCGTTGCGGCGGCGCACTTCGGTCACGAACGCGCGCAGCGCGACGATCGCGGCGGCCAGCTCCGGCGTCTCGCCTTCGACCACCACGTTGTCGACGTACGGCAGCAGTTCGTCGTCGTCGATCGAGAGGATGAAGCACGAGGCGCGGCTCGACTGCTGCGCGAACGAGGTCAGGTCGCCATAGCTCGTCAACCCGAGCACTTCCGCGCCTTCTTTCTCGATGGCTTCGGCCAGCGCCCGGATGCCGGAACCCGAGATGTTCTCGGAGCGGAAATCTTCGTCGATGATGACGACGGGAAAACGGAACTTCATGGGCGATTCTCCAAAAAGAACGACCGCTGACTTACCTGGCAAGTGCAGCGGTCACCCGCATAGCTGATGGGTCAAGACGCTGCCGGGGTCACGTTTTCGGCAACGTGACGCCGTGCTGACCTTGATATTTGCCGCCGCGATCCGCGTACGACGTTTCACAAATTTCGTCGCTTTCGAAAAACAGCACCTGGGCGACGCCTTCGTTCGCGTAGATTTTCGCAGGCAAAGGTGTCGTATTCGAGAATTCGAGCGTGACATGCCCTTCCCATTCCGGCTCGAACGGCGTCACGTTGACGATGATCCCGCAGCGCGCGTAGGTGGATTTGCCGAGACACACGGTCAGCACGCTGCGCGGGATGCGGAAGTACTCGACCGTGCGCGCGAGCGCGAACGAATTCGGCGGGATGATGCAGACGTCGCCCTTGAAATCGACAAACGATTTCTCGTCGAAGTTCTTCGGATCGACGATCGTCGAATTGATGTTGGTGAAGATCTTGAATTCGTCGGCGCAGCGGATGTCGTAGCCGTAGCTCGAGGTGCCGTAGCTGACAATCTTCCGGCCGTCTTCGGAGACGCGAACCTGATCGGGCGCAAACGGCTCGATCATCTTGTGCGACTCGGCCATGCGCCGGATCCACTTGTCGGATTTGATGGTCATAGGTGAACGCTGCTCGACGTGAATGTCAGGTGTAACGAAAGGTGGGTGAAAAACAACGGGCCGACGCCAGGTGCCCAGCCCGCTGCGAAAGGCGCATATTTTACGCGATCACGGCGATGCCGCCGCCGGCCACCACGGCCGGCTACGGGCGAATCACGCCGCAGGCCAGCGCGACGCCGGCGCCGTGCTGCGGATACGCATAAGGATCGGTCGCATCGCGATGCAGTACGACCGCGCGTTGCAGCACCGAGCGGATGCCGTCGAGCGAGACGTCCGGCGCGACGATGAAGCCGGTGGCTACGCCGTTCGCATCCGCGTGGATGTTGCCGAGGTCGCCCTCGACGCGCGCGCCCATCTTGAGCCGCTCGGCCGCCGGCGAAAACACCTGGCCCGCGCTCGAGCCGTCGGCGGCATTGCAGTCGCCGCGCTCGTGAACCTGCAGCGCGTGGTCGCTATTGGGCGGCAAGCCCGCGAGATTGTAGGTGACCTGAACGCCGTCCGAGCGCTCGATAAACGTCACGAGGCCGTGCGCCTGATTGCCCACGGTGGGCAGCAGTTGCGCGTCGGCGCGCTTCTCCTGCGGTCTCAGGAACACGCCGCAGCCGCTCAGCAATACGCAGCAGGCAGTCAGAACGATAAATGCACGCACCGCCTGCCCGTCGATTCGTTTTCCCATGCGATCCTCTTGCCGGCCTGGCGGCCGCCCCTGCGGCCGCCGAGCCGAACTTGTGAAGCCGACATGATACCGCGAGAGCACACATAAACAGACGCCCCGGCCCCTTGTCCGAACGGCTACCCGCGTGTTTTTCGCGGGTCGCGCCCTCAGGTGTTCTGCACGACGATGTTCGGAAACTTCGAGGTCATGTCGCGCGCGCGCTCGGCGATATGGATCGCGACCTTGCGCGCGATCGCGCGATAGATCTCCGCGATGCGCCCGTGCGGATCGGCCACGACCGTCGGCGTGCCCGAGTCGGCCTGCTCGCGGATCGCGATGTCGAGCGGCAGGCTGCCGAGCACGTCGACGCCGTACTCCTTGCCCATGCGCTCGCCGCCGCCCGCGCCGAAGATGTGCTCCTCGTGGCCGCAGTTCGAGCAGATATGCAGGCCCATGTTCTCGACGATGCCGAGGATCGGAATGCCGACCTTCTCGAACATCTTGAGGCCCTTCTTCGCGTCGAGCAGCGCGATGTCCTGCGGCGTCGTGACGATCACCGCGCCCGTCACCGGCACGCGCTGCGCGAGCGTCAGCTGGATGTCGCCGGTGCCGGGCGGCATGTCGACGATCAGGTAGTCGAGATCGTGCCAGTTGGTCTGGCGCAGCAGCTGTTCGAGCGCCGAGGTCGCCATCGGACCGCGCCACACCATCGGATTGTCGGCCTCGATCAGGAAGCCGATCGAGTTGGCCTGCACGCCGTGGCCCGTCATCGGGTTCATCGATTTGTCGTCGGGCGACTCGGGGCGGCCCTCGATACCGAGCATGGTCGGCAGCGACGGGCCGTAGATATCGGCGTCGAGAATGCCGACCGAGGCGCCCTCGCTCGCGAGCGCGAGCGCGAGGTTCACGGCGGTCGTGCTCTTGCCCACGCCGCCCTTGCCCGAGGCGACCGCCACGATGTTCTTGACGTTGGGCAGCAGTTTCACGCCGCGCTGCACCGTATGCGCGGCGATCTGCTGGGACACCTCGACGCGCGCGTTCGCCACGCCCGGCACCGCGCGCAGCGCGTCGGCGAACTGCCGGCGAATCGTCTCGAACTGGCTTTGCGCCGGATAGCCGAGCACCACCTCGAGGCTGACCATGTCGCCTGCCACGACCACGTTGCGGACATTTTTTGCGGCCGCGTACGGCAAGCCGGTGTTAGGGTCAGTGACGGCCGCGAGGGCGGCGTCCACCAAAGCCCGATCGATACTCATTGGCACTCCGTGGGGAACACGTGGGGCACGGCGGCAACGAAGTCACGGCCGCGCGCCAGAATTTGAAAAAAATTGTTATACGGCATTGCGAAAATCAGACGTGCCATGCACGCTTGCGCAGGCGGGACGCCATGGGGTCGCATCACCGCGTGTTTCAGGCATCATTGTAGTGTCTGGTGGCAGGCGTTGCCCGAAGACCCTTCTTCGCTGTCGGACCGGCGGCGAAGACAGGCGCCGGATTTCATCCCGGATTTCACCCGAATTTCACCGTTTCGTGCTGTTTCGCGCAGTTTTTCGAGTAGTCCGCTGTACCGTACGACCGCCGTCACGTCGGCTCGATAGTTTGGCTGGATCAACCGTACCCGCTGGTTCACTCGCTTCACTCAAGGGGATTTGAAAATGAATGCAAAAATCATGACTCGCATGGCTGTCTTCGCAGTTGCTGGCTCCCTGCTGGCAGGCTGTGCCACCCAACAGGGCACGAATACGGCAGTCGGCACCGGCGTCGGCGCCGGCACGGGCGCCGCGCTCGGCGCGATCTTCGGCGGCGGCAAGGGTGCGGCGATCGGCGCGGCCGCCGGCGCGGCGGTCGGCGGCATCACCGGCTACAACTGGGAAGCGATCCGCAACCGCATGTCGGGCGCCACCAAGGGCACCGGCACGCAGATCACCGAGCAGCCGGACGGCTCGCTCAAGCTGAACATCCCGAGCTCGGTCACGTTCGACACGAGCAGCTACGCGATCAAGCCGTCGTTTGCACCGGTGCTCGACCAGCTCACGCAGACGATGCAGCAGAACCCGGAAATCATCGCCCAGGTGGTCGGCCATACCGACAGCACCGGCTCGGCGCAATATAACCAGACGCTGTCGGTCAACCGTGCGCAAAGCGTGACGGGCTACCTGGCGCAACGCGGCATCGCGCCGCAGCGCCTCTCCGCAAGCGGCATGGGCGCGAGCCAGCCGATCGCCGACAACAACACGGAAGCGGGCCGCGCCGCGAACCGCCGCGTGGAAATCTATCTGCGCGCGACGGCTCAGCACGCTCCGCAATAAGGACGCGCTTCAGGAGAATGAGCGAGCCAGGGGCCGGGCGTTGCCGCCCGCCCCGGTTCGGGCGCCATCGGGAAGACCGGCATGGAGGTACGGCGATTTTGATCCGTTCCGAAGACGATTTCGGCTCGGGTTCGCATCAATTGCCGGCATCCAAGGAATTTGAAAGATGGTTAAAAAAATTTCGAACTCTGCCGAAAAACCGTGGTCTCTCTTTACGGTACGTGGCTGGCGAAGCCGCCGCGGCACCATTCTCCTCTTGTCGTTGTTGCTCCGGGGTTAATCACCCCGGTTTTTTTTGGGCGCGCGGTTTTGATGTGGTCAGCCGTGCTTCCGCCCCTGCCTTGCCCCTGATCCCCCGCTCGTCCAATGCCCTCGCCGTCCCCGTGACAGCGGCTCTGCCGGCCGGTCCCGCCCGTGCCGCGTGACGCGCCCGCCCTGCTAGAATTGCCGTTTCGTCCCACCGCAGGCACCCAAGATCCTTATGTCAGCCCCCGCCACCGATCTCACCGCAGGCGCGCCGTCCGGCCATCGCCAGATTCTCGTCACGTCGGCCCTTCCGTATGCGAACGGGCAGATTCATATCGGCCACCTGGTCGAATATATCCAGACGGACATCTGGGTCCGGACGCTGCGAATGCACGGCCACGAGGTCTACTACGTGGGCGCCGACGACACGCACGGCACGCCGGTCATGCTGCGCGCGGAAAAGGAAGGGCTGACGCCTAAACAGTTGATCGACCGCGTCTGGCAGGAACACAAGCGCGACTTCGACAGCTTCGGCATTTCGTTCGACAACTACTACTCGACCGATTCCGAAGAGAACCGCGTGCTCAGCGAGAACGTCTACCTCGCGCTCAAGGAAGCGGGTCTGATCGAGGCGCGCGAGATCGAACAGGCGTATGACCCGGTCAAGGAAATGTTCCTGCCGGACCGCTTCATCAAGGGCGAATGCCCGAAATGCGGCGCGAAAGACCAGTACGGCGACAGCTGCGAAGTCTGCGGCTCGACCTACCAGCCCACCGAGCTCGTCAATCCGTACTCGGTCGTCTCGGGCGCGACGCCGGTGCGCAAGACCTCGACGCACTACTTCTTCCGCCTGTCCGATCCGCGCTGCGAAAACTTCCTGCGCGCATGGGTCGGTGGTTTGGCCCAGCCGGAAGCGACCAACAAGATGCGCGAATGGCTCGGCGACGCCGGCGAAGCCAAGCTCGCCGACTGGGACATCTCGCGCGACGCGCCGTACTTCGGCTTCGAGATTCCCGGCGCGCCCGGCAAGTACTTCTACGTATGGCTCGACGCGCCGGTCGGCTACTACGCGAGCTTCAAAAACCTCGCCGAAAAGCGCGGCCTCGACTTCGACGCGTGGGTACGCAAGGGTTCGAAGGCCGAGCAGTACCACTTCATCGGCAAGGACATCCTCTATTTCCACACGCTGTTCTGGCCGGCCATGCTCGAATTCTCGGGCCATCGCACGCCGACCAACGTGTTCGCGCACGGCTTCCTGACCGTCGACGGCGCGAAGATGTCGAAGTCGCGCGGCACCTTCATCACGGCGCAGAGCGTGATCGACACGGGGCTGAACCCCGAATGGCTGCGCTACTACTTCGCCGCCAAGCTCAACAGCACGATGGAAGACCTCGACCTGAACCTCGACGACTTCCAGGCGCGCGTGAACAGCGATCTGGTCGGCAAGTACGTGAACATCGCGAGCCGCGCGGCCGGCTTCCTCATCAAGCGCTTCGACGGCCGCGTGCAGGACAGCGCGATGCATCATCCGCTGCTCGCCACGCTGCGCGAGGCGATTCCGCAGATCGCCGCAAACTACGAAGCGCGCGAGTACAACCGCGCGCTGCGTCAAACGATGGAGCTGGCCGACACGGTCAACGCCTACGTCGACACCGCGAAGCCGTGGGATCAGGCGAAAGACCCGGCGAACGCGGTCGCGCTGCACGAGACCTGCAGCGTCAGCATCGAGGCGTTCCGTCTGCTGTCGCTGGCGCTGAAGCCGGTGCTGCCGAAGCTCGCCGAAGCGGTCGAGGCGTTCCTCGGCATCGAGCCGCTCAAGTGGGCCGACGCCGGCGTGCCGCTCAGCTCGGCGCAGCCGATCAACGCCTACAAGCATCTGATGACGCGCGTCGATCCGAAGCAGATCGAAGCACTGCTCGCGGCCAACCGCGAGTCGCTGCAAGCCACGCCGGAAGCGGCCTCGGCCGACGCGAAGGGCACCTCGAAGAAAACCGCGAAGGCTCCTGCCGCAAAGGAAGAAGAGCCCGGCATCATCTCGATCGACGACTTCGCGAAGGTCGATCTGCGCATCGCGAAAATCGTCGACTGCAAGGCCGTGGAAGGCTCGGACAAGCTGCTGCAACTGACGCTCGACGTCGGCGAAGAGAAGACCCGCAACGTGTTCTCGGGCATCAAGTCGGCGTATCAGCCGGAGCAGCTGATCGGCAAGCTGACCGTGATGGTCGCCAACCTCGCGCCGCGCAAGATGAAGTTCGGCCTGTCCGAAGGCATGGTGCTCGCGGCATCGGCAACGGACGAGAAGGCCGAGCCGGGGCTCTACGTGCTCGAACCGCATAGCGGCGCGAAGCCGGGCATGCGCGTGAAGTAAGACGCGGCGCCGTTCGGGCGCTGTGCGGCAATCGTGGGAAAACGGCACGCCTGAAGCGTGCCGTTTTCTTTTGCGGCGGCACGATAACGCGATGACACGACGGCGCGGCGGCAGCGACAGCACGGGGCGTTTGCGCTGACTGTTTGCAGCCAATCTCCGCGCTTAAGCCAGCGGAAACAGCCGCGCCGAACAGCAAACGCAACCGTGTGTAGTCGTAGCGCCCTGCAACGGCGTCACGTCACCCGCCCGCCCCACCGCCACCCTCACCACTTGATCCGGTCGAACCGCCGCGTATACAGCACGTCGGCCCCATAGAACGTGCCGCCGTACACCACGAACGACCAGTAGCGCGACAGGTTGATGGTCGCCTTGACCGCGTTGCTCGCCGACTGCAACCCCTGCTCATAGCCGATCACGAGCCACTCGTTGATCGCCTTCGACACCATCACGACCTGCGGATCGGTCAGGCCGACGTCGCTGCGGCCGATCGAAAACTCGTCGAGCCCGACCGTCTGCGCAATCCGCTTGCCGGTCGCGCTGCCGAGCAGCGCAAGCGCCGTCGTCATCGTGCTCTGTTGGCCGAGGTTGTTGCCCTGGTCGGTGCCATGGCCGAACAGCAGCCACGAGAGCTTTTCGTTATCGGGCACGCTCGGCTCCGACACGAGCCGCGCGACCGGCAATTGCAGCGTGCCCGTCACCTGCACGCCCGCCTCGACCTGCTGGTTGCGGCGCATCGCGAGAATGTTGATGCCCGGATTCGTGACCGGACCGTTGAACGTGAAGAAGCCGTTCTCGATCGCGAGCTTGCGGCCGAACGCGGTATAGGTCGAACCCGGTGTCACGCGCACGTTGCCGACCGCGCGCAGCGGCATGTTCGGCGCACTCGTCGCGGTGATCGTGCCGGCAAGGCCGAGATCGGCACCCTGGCCGCGGAAGCGGAAGTTGTTGCCGAGACCGATCTGGATATTGGCGCGCGGCGAGAACGGGCTGACCCGCTGCTCGCCGCCCTCGCTCGGACGCGGCTGGCCACCCGAGCGCGTACCGTCCGGGCGGATGATCACGACGTCGTCGCCAAGACTCGGCGCGGCCTGCTCGGGCATATCGAACAGCGCGCTGTCGACGACGAACTTGCCGTCGATAGCGAGCCCGCGCTCGGTCCCGCCGTTCGCGATGGCCGCGCTGCCCGACAACGACAGATGACGATCGGGCGACGCGAACACATCGAGCTTGTCGGCGACGATGCTCGCGGTCAGATCGGGCTCGGCGCCGTCGAGGCGAATGCGGCCGGTCGCGCGCAACGTGCCGCTCGAGCCATGAAACTCGACCTGCTGGAAATCCACCATGTTCTGCGACAGCGCGATGCGCACCACGCCGTCCTTCAGTTGCACACCCTGGCTGACCACGGTCGCGGACAATCCGTCGCCGACGAGCGAGCCCGTCACGCTCGGCTTCGCGACCGCGCCGCCGAGCGCGAGCTTGAGCGCGAGGTGCCCGTCGAGCAGATAGCTCGGACCGAGCAGGCCGCCCGTGGTGCGCAGCGACGGCACGTCGACATTGACGTTGCCCGACAACGCGCCCTGCGGATCGACACTCAACAGGCCATCGCGCATCACGAGCAGCGTGTGCGCATCGGCATCGATCACGCCGACCCGGCTCGCTTGCGCATGCACGGTCGCGTTGAGGCGATTGCCGCCCGTGAATTCGGCGCGCGCGCGAACCTCGCCAATCCCCATCGAGGCCAGCCCGCGGCCGATTTCGACCGTCACGTCGCCGCTGCGCCGCCGCAGTTCGATATGGCCGCTCGCCGTCGTGCCGAGCGAGAAGTCCCAGTCGCCGTCGAACACGAGATCGGTTCTGACGGCCGGCGGCTCGCCGGTGATTTCGCGGCGCAGGTCCTGCAGACGGGCGAGCGACACGCCGGTCAGATTGCCCGCCGACTGGATGCGACCACGATCGAACACGAACGACTTGAGGCTCAGCACCGCGCCTTCGATCGTCAGATGCGTGGCGCCGAGCGTGAGCCGGCCCGGCCCCGCGCCGACCGCGAGCGGCGCATCGAGATTGAGCGACGGCAGGCCGCGATTCTGCAAACGCGTGACCGTGCCGTCCCAGCGCGTGCCGTCGCGGGTATCGGTCAGCTTGCCGTTGGCAGCAAGCGTCAGATCGAGCGGATGGTCCTGCATCTTGCCGGTGGCCGCAGCCTCCAACGTGTGATTGGCGCGCGTGCCCGAGAGACGCGCCGTCAACGTGTTCAGATCGACGCCGCCCGCGCTCACGTTGCGCGCGTCGGTCGTGAACGCGAGCGCGCCGTTCGCGCCGTCGCGCAATTCGGCGTGGCCTTCCGCATGACCGACCCGGTTGCTCGCGAACACGAAGCCGTCGGCCTTGTAGTTCAGCGTGACGTTCGGATGCGCGAGCGAGCCGGTCACGTCGCCGTCGGCGGCGACCGCGCCCGCGATGCCGAAACCGAGCCGTTCGAGCTGCGGCGCGTCGAGGCGAAAACGCAGCCGGTCGCCCGGCGCGCCGAAGCTGCCTTGCAGATCGACCTGGTTGCCCGCCACCGATAGCGTCGCGCGGCTCGGCAGAATCCGCGTACCGGCCAGCTGGATCGTGCCGCTGCCCGTGAGCGGCAAGTCGTCGTAGACGCTCGGCCCGAGCTTGAATTCGGCGCGCGTCGTGAAGACCGGCGCGAGCACGCCGGTTGCGCTGAGCGTGCCGTTCACGCGCGCCTCGATCCGGCGCGCGGGCGCTGCCGTACGTGGCGCGGGGGTTGCACGATGCGCGGGCGGCGTCTTGCGCTCCAGCACCTCGCTGCGCACCGCCGCCTGGGCGGTGTTCTTCGCCACGGCGGCGGCCTGATCGCCTGGGGCCGCGCTTTTCGCGCCGGCGGTTCGGGTGGTCCCCGCAGCCGGCGCGGCCGCCGACGCCACTGATGAAGCGGCCGGCGGCGTGACCGGCGTACGCGACGGCATCTGCGAAGTCAACGACAGCGGGTCGAAGTCGGTCAGTTGCGCTTTCAGGTTGTAGGTGGAATTCGCGTCGTGCTTGAGCGCGCCGGACAGATCGATACGGCCGCGGCCCGACGTCACGCGCACGTCGTTGAAGCTGATCCGCGCCGGGTCGAACGTGACCTTGCCTTGGGCGCGCAGCGCAGCGGCCGGGTCGGCGAGATCGAGCGTGAGGCTCTGGATATCGTCGTTCAGGCGGATGCCGATCGTGCCGCCCAGTTGCGTGGGCCGCACCGTCGCCTGCAATGCGTTCAGATCGAGCCGCGCGACGCGCAGGTCGATCTGGCCGTGCCGGTCGCTCAGCGTGCCGCCGCCCGTGACCGTCGCGTCGCGCACGAGCCGCACGCTCAGGTTCGAGATGCTTTGCGTCCGGGCGTCGAGCCGCACGTCGGTGTTCGCGTCGATGAGCGGCAGCAGGTTCTGGTCGATCGCGCCGGGTTTCGCGTTGACGATCGACAGGTGACCCGCGACGGCGAAGCCCGCGGCCGCGCCACTCGCCGCGTTCGCAGCCCCTGCTCCTGCTCCTGCTCCTGCTCCTGCTCCTGTAGAAGCAGCCGCGGTAGTAGCAGCCCCGCTGGCACCCGCCGGAACCCCGGCCGCGCCGCCCTGCCCCACCGGCTGCAACTCCGCGCGCACGGCCAGATCGGCCAGCGGCGCGCCAGGCGCAAAAGCTTGCGGATTCACGTGATCGAAGCTCAGCGTCGCGCGCTGCAGCGGCACCGCGTCGAACGGCGCGGCCTCGACCCGCGCGTGACCGGTCAGCTTCATGCCGCTCGCATCGAGTTCGGCGACGAGCTGTTCGAGCGTGCCGCTCAGATGCCCGCCGACCTGCACCGCCTCGTCGCGGACCTTGCCCGAATAGCCGACCTCGCCGGTCAGCGGAAACGGCTGCACGCCGTCCAGTTTCGCCGACGCCGTCAGCGCGCCGAACGGCGTATCGAGCCGATCGATCGAGGCCTCGTGGTGGCGTCCATCGCTGCGCCCATGAAACGCGAAGTGCGACAACTCCGTCGTCGAAGTGCCCTGGTGCAGCAGTAAACGCTCGACCTGCACGTCGCGGATGTCGAGCGGCATCGGCAGGCGCAGATCGCGCGGCAGCTTCATCGGCTCGCTGCTGCTCGACGACGAGGCGCCCAGCCACGTCTCGATCGTGCCGACGTGCAGATAGTCGATCGTGAAGCGCCACGGCGTGCGCGCCAGCGCCCAGCGGCCCGCGACGCGGTCGATCCGGATATCGGTGCCGCTGCCGTCGAGGCTGCGCCAGTGAACGTCGCGCAGTTGCACGCCGCTTGCGAGCGTACCGCCGTCGAGCGTGCCGCCGAGCTGGCCGCCCAATAGCCTGAGCGCCGCGTGCCATGCGTACGCGGTGCCGCGTTCGGTCGTAAGCGCGCCGTACAGCAGGCCGGCCGCGAGCGCGACGAGCAGCACCAGCACGGCCACCGTGCCCGCGACCGTTCTGAGCAGCAGCCGGCCC